>JBBDTL010000038.1:0-1835 GCA_040904465.1 Thermomicrobiaceae bacterium
AAACACAACGTAGCCGACGGTATCGTTGTGACACGGTAGCGCGGTGGTTTATCCGCCGCAAAGACCCGGAAACGAATGAAAACACTGAAAGCGAGGAGCATGCAGGGATTGATTCTCTTCGACATCGATGGGACGTTGCTCAGACCGGGCGACCTGGCGCACCAGCAATCCCTGGTGGATTCGGTCCGGGCGGTCTACGGTATCGAGCCGTCGCTGGAAGGCGTCCCCCTTGGTGGAATGCTGGACAGCCAGATTGTGCGCCTGGCGCTGGAAAAGTATCAAGTGCCGGCGGGTGACATCGGGGATGGTCTCCCGTCCGTCATGGAGCAGATGGGGCGGCGCTATCTCGAACTGCTGGGGGATGATGACCGGCGAAGCTGGTTGCTCCCAGGGGTGGATGAACTTCTTGCCAGGACAGCGCCCGGATTCACCCTCGGTGTCCTCACGGGCAACGCCAGTGGCGTGGCAAGGGCGAAACTTATGGCAGCAGGGATCGATCACTACTTTTCGTTTGGAGCCTTCGGGGATAGCGCCGATCATCGGCATGAACTGGTGCCGGTGGCGATTGAACAAGCTGAACAAAAGCTGGGAACCGTACATCAAGCTGGTGATGTGGTAATCGTCGGGGATACGCCACGGGATATCGAGGCGGCCCGGGAGAGTGGCGCGAGCGTGATAGCTGTCGCTACTGGCCGCTACCCGGTTGAGGAACTGTCGCAACTCGATCCTGATCTGGTGTTATCCGATTTGAGTGAGGTGGAGAACGTCTACCAGGCCCTAGCGAAACTGACCGCACGGTAGGTGCGGTCAATCGATTCGGCTTGACTGCCCTCGTAGAAAAACGACGAGGCCGGAAGGGCAGCTACCGGCCTCGCCACGCGGATCATTGCGTCTGACCGCCTAATAGATTGACAGGTACCGGTCGAGCTCCCACTGGCTGACGTTCTGCCGGAAGGAGTCCCAGTCCTGCTGCTGCGCTTCGGTCAGTCGCTCGTAAACGTGCTCACCGAGCGCCTCGCGAATGACGTCGTCGTTGGACATTTCCTGGATCGCTTCACCCAGGGTAGCGGGTAGCATTTGTACATTGCGCCGCTTGAGATCTTCATCGGTGAAGTGGTAGAGATTCTCCTCAACTGGTTCCGGCAGCGGTGTCTTGTTCTCGACACCATCGAGACCGGCAGCCAGTGAAGCGGCATAGACCAGATACGGGTTCGATGCCGGGTCCGGGCAGCGGAGCTCGACGCGAGTCGCGGCGATCTTGCCCTGTCGAATCGAAGGTACCCGAATCAGTGCTGAGCGGTTCTGACGTGCCCAGCTGATGTAAACCGGAGCTTCGAATCCGGGGACCAGCCGGCGATATGAGTTCACCAGTGGCGCGATGACGGCGGACATACCGCGCGCGTGCTGCAACTGACCAGCGATGAAGTGCTTGGCAAGAGCGGAAAGGCCGTAGGCGTCGTCGGCATCGGCAAATGCGTTTCCGCTGCCGTCCAGGAACGCCAGACTCTGGTGCGTGTGCATACCGGAACCGTTGATGCCTTCGATCGGTTTCGGCATGAACGTGGCATGCAGATTGTGCTGCTCGGCGATCGCCTTCAGGGTGTACTTGAATGTCAGCACCTGGTCGCCGGTGCTCAGCGCGTTGTCATACTCGAAGTCGATCTCGTGCTGGCCGGTGGCGACTTCATGATGCCCGGCTTCAACTTTGATGCCCATCTGCATCAGTGCCTTGATCATGTCCTTGCGGACCTCGGTGCCACGGTCAGTTGAGAGATCGAAGTATCCGCCACTGTCATGTGGAGTTGGCGTGATGATCTGTCCGCGGTCGTCTTTCT
>JBBDTL010000039.1:0-1822 GCA_040904465.1 Thermomicrobiaceae bacterium
TCGGCCAGATTGGTTCTGGAAAAACACAATTCAGTCAGGGAATCGCCTCCGGGCTACACGTTGATGGATACGTGCCGAGCCCGACATTTACCCTTGTTGTTGAACACGCCGGGAGATCAGGTGAGGGCCAGCCCGTGACGTTGTACCATCTTGATCTGTACCGGATTGATGAGCCGGGCGAGATAGATACGTTCGGGCACGAAGAGTATCTGGATGATCCGGGCGGTATCGTGGTAATCGAATGGCCGGAACGGCTCGGCGCGGAGATTCCGGAAGAGCATCTGTTGATCGCGATAGAGTACCTGGCGGATACCAAGCGAAAGTTGATGTTTTATCCGCGTGGCCAGCGGTATCGGGATCGCATCGCGGCCTTTCGTGAGGAGGTGTTCGGTGGCCGACAATAGTCACGTCTTGTTGGCGCTCGACACTTCAACTGAGAGTGCGGGCCTGGCGATCTATGACGGCGCCCGGATTTCCGAGCTTGTCTGGAACGCTGGGCGGAATCAAACGCTCACATTGCTGGGGCAATTGACGCACCTTCTCGAGATCAACGGTCGCGAGCTGGACGAGATTGGTGCGATTGCGGTGGCGACCGGCCCCGGTACGTTCAACGGGCTACGAGTTGGAATGAGCACTGCCAAAGGGCTGGCCTATGGCCGAGACATTCCTCTTCTCGGTGTTGATACGCTGGAGATCACGGCGTATCCCCACAGGTCGTCCTCGCGGCCCGTTCGCGCGTTCGTTCCTGCAGGACGAGGCCGTACAGTATTTAGTGACTACCGGAAGCGAAACAATCGCTGGGTCCGGGACGGCGAGATGCACAACCGGCCGTTTCCCGAGCTGGCGAGTGGAATAGCTGAGTTGACATTACTCACCGGAGAGGCGCCGTCCGGATACGCGCTTGAAGATCTGGAGTCAGATCTTGTGGAGATTCCGAGACTCGCCCTTCGTAGCCGGCGCCCTGGCTGCCTGGCAGAGATCGCATGGCGTCGATGGATGGCAGGCGAACGGGACGATATAGCTGGAATGGAACCTGCCTACGTCCACAGCGCGCGTGGCACGTCATAAGCGAGGGACGAAGGAGAACGCGACGAGGCGTGTGTGCTGCCGACCGCAGATGACCGATTCGGACATTGGATAGAGGCGCGGAATCGTGACCCTGGAAGAACGGCGAACGCAACTCAAGCCATACTACTACCTCGAATCGATGCAGGTTGAAGACGTGGCTGAGGTTTCTCAACTGGATCATCGCTGCTTCACGAATCCGTGGCCCCAGTCAGCTTATCGTCGTGAGTTGTCAAATCCCGAAGGGAACTTTTACATCGTTTTACGCCAGCGGTTGCCTGGCGCCCAGCTACAGGCAGAGTCTGAGACCGAGAATGCGTTGACCCGTGTTTCGCGCTGGTTCTGGGCTGATGAACGGCAGCAGGATCCAATCGTCGGCTACGCAGGTATGTGGATTCGCGCCGGAGAAGCGCATGTGACCACGATCGGGGTCGCCCCGGAACTCAGGGGACGCGGCTTTGGGGAATTGTTGCTTGTTTCGCTGTTCGAGGAATCGATTGCCAGAGGGGCTGAGTGGGTAACACTCGAAGTGCGCGTTTCCAACACTCAGGCCCAGCGACTCTATGAGAAGTACGGGATGTCCCGCCACGGTGTCCGTCGGCGCTACTACAGTGACAACGGCGAAGATGCGGATATCATGTGGTCGGATTCACTGCTGAATGCGGACTACGTTAGTCAAGTGGAACAGCTCAGAGACCAGCTCGCCGATCTATTGATTGAACAGGGTCTGATACTGTCTGGAGGCGACAGTGAGGAT
>JBBDTL010000040.1:0-6553 GCA_040904465.1 Thermomicrobiaceae bacterium
GCCCGCTGGTGCTCGATTCGGTTACGTTTAATGAAGCGAGCAGGCTTATCAGCGTTAACGCCTCCCGGGACGTTCCGGAAGATACCGTTTGCACGGCAGACTGGACGCCACGCGTCTTTGTCGTTGCGATGGACAGGGATCATCTCGGGGACGGTGAGCTCCGTGCCGAGATCGGCAGCAGCGAGCGTGGTGAAAATCCGGAATCAGACGGCGGAACGGTCATCCGTGAGGATTAGACAGTTCCGCCAGGTTTGTCTGACGTCGGTTCGTTCTATTTCAGGACCTGATCCCGGAACTTCGACCACTCGGTTGCCGGCCAGAGTTCGGTAGATGCATTCCCCTCTGATCGAATGATCGTGGAGACCCGCATCGCCGTCTCGTTGTCCGGCGCTTCAAAGAGGTCAAAGTAGTCGTAGGGGCCCATCACCGCGTAGTTCGCCGTCCATTTGACCTGTGGACACTCCGCGGCGACCCGATCTTTCACCTTCTTTTCCAGGTCGAGGAGGCCCTCCGGCTTCTTGACGGCTTCTGGTGAGACTCGTGTCAGAACGATGTACTGAGCCATGTTTTCCTCCTGTATGAGATCCGGATCGAAATCGGTTCGCCCAGAGAGGTCGCAGGGTAGATGCCACAAAACGAATGAGCCACCAGACATTCGTTGGCACGGGACGGAGTGATTGAGTAGGCTAGGTCGTTGTATCGTAGTCAAGCATCATTCTCAGGAGTCCTGTTGTTTCCAGAGCTAGACGCCCCCCTTACCGAAACGGTAACCGAAAACCCTGCTGAGGCCGCCTCGGAAGCTGCCTCCTTATTGGCAGGCTGGACCGGCACGATGGTCGAAATCGGCATCTCGGTCGGTGTTATTGTCCTGTTGAGCATGCTGGCGCTGCGGTTGCTCAAGATGGGAGTAAACCGCGCAGTCCAGCGCGTGATGGAACGTCACGATCAGCCGAAGCGCGAGCTGAAGCTCAAGGCGGATACGTTATCAAACGTCATCGAGTCCGCCGGCAGGATGTTGATCCTGCTCATCGCGACGATGATGGTGCTGAGCAACGTGGGCCTGGACATCGCGCCCCTGTTGGCCAGTGCCGGTGTCGCTGGACTGGCGATCGGCTTTGGCGCCCAGAGCCTCATCCGGGATTTCATCAGTGGTTTCTTTATCCTGCTGGAAGATCAATTCGGGGTCGGTGACGTTGTTACCATTAATGGAGCGACCGGGACCGTCGAACAGCTCAGCCTGCGACGTACCGCAGTGCGGATGCTGGACGGCACGGTGGTGACAACTCCAAACGGCGAGATCCTGCAAGTCTGGAACCTCACCAAAGACTGGGCCCGGGCGATTATGGATATCGATATCTCGTACGATGATGACATCGACCGGGCGCTCGAGGTGATCAGAGCAGAGCTCGAAGGCATCGAGACCGATGAGAAAATCGGCGATGTCATTATTGCTCCGGCAGAAGTCCTGGGCGTTACGGCGCTGGGCGCCTATCAGGTGACAATCCGCGCCTGGGTAAAGACCAAGCCAATGGAGCACTGGGGTGTCCAGCGTGAGCTGTTCAAGCGTCTCAAGCAGGCTCTGGATCGCAATCACATCACGATTCCGTTCCCGCATCAGGTCACACTGGTGCGTTCGGAGAATGGTCATCCGGAATCGGTCAAAGCGCTCTATGGTCAGTCCATATCTGAGGGAACCGAGCAGGAGGGCGGTCAACGGGCCCCGAGCACACAACGACAGTAGTGTGCTGGATTCCGGGTGTAAAATTGCGAGAACAGGATCAGCCGGGCGGCTCCCTGTTCTCGCTGGGCAGGTGAAGCCTGGTGTGCAGACCTCAGATCAACGTGGTGAACGATGATCATGCTCGTTTACCGCGCACAACCTGTGCCGCCAATTACGCGACGACGAACTCGTTGTAGCACCACCTGACTGATGCTAGAATAGTGCAATTAACTTATCGAGGTGGCAGGAGTGACGGTGACCCGGATCCTGGCGATGGCGAATCAAAAGGGAGGCGTTGGAAAGACCACCACGGCGGTCAATACGTCTGCGTATCTCGCTCAGCTCGGTCATCGTGTGCTCCTGATCGATATCGATCCGCAGGGAAACGCAACCAGCAGCATCGGCATCGACAAGCACAATCTCGAGTCCACAACCTACGATGCACTGATCCAGGAACAGACCCTCGATGAGTGCCTGATCCGGAATGTCCGCCCCGGGCTGGATGTATTACCAGCCAATGGGGTGCTCGCCGGAGCGGAAATCGAACTCGTTGACACCGAACGCCGCGAGTTTCAGCTCAGAAACGCGATCGAGCAGGCAGAAACCGACTACACCGTTATTGTTATCGATTGCCCGCCGTCGCTCGGGCTGCTCACCGTCAACGCACTCAGCGTGGCACGCGGTGTGATCATACCCATCCAGTGCGAATATCTGGCGCTGGAAGGACTGATGCAGCTTATTAATACGATCGATCTGGTCAAACAACGCCTTAACCCACGGCTGGACGTTCTGGGCGTGCTGATGACGATGTTCGACGCCAGAACCCGCCTCGCCGGACAGGTCGTCGGAGATGTCCGGCGCTTTTTCCCGAGCAGGATTTTCGAAACCGTGATTCCGCGCGCCGTTCGTCTGGCCGAAGCTCCGAGCTTCGGGCAACCGATTTTTGAGTACGATCGTTCATCCGCCGCATCGCAGGCGTATCAACGCGTCGCTGAGGAAATCTGCCAGCGCCTGGATCTGCCGAATCCAGCGGAGAACTATGCAACGGAGGCCACAGCGTGACGAACCTGCTCGCTGGCGCCAGAGCCGGCGCCCGGCCTCGGACAGAGAAAGCGACTGAGAACGCGCCGGGAGGCGATCCCGGCGCGTCATGGTCTGGAACAGGTTCACAACCGGAAATCGGTTCGGGAGATGCCCGATTCCTCCGGTCCTCTGCACTACCGAGCACTCGGCCGGTTGCTTGCCACCGTCAACCATCTCCACGTGTGTATATCAGCGAGTACGTCCAGCCCCAGATACGTGAGAAAGGGTGGCCCAAGTGTCCGTAGTGGAAAACAAGAGCCTCAACGGAATTACCGAAGCAACAAACGGCGCGTTTGACGAAACCTACGGCGGGAAGATCGTCGGCGTCGGGTTGACTTTCGACGACGTTCTGCTTGTGCCGGATGAATCAGACATACTGCCCCGGGATGCCAGGACCGAGACCTGGTTCACCCGGAACATCAAGATCAACATCCCCATCGTCTCCGCGGCAATGGACACGGTCACCGAGGCGCGAATGGCGATCGCCATGGCGCGCGAGGGTGGTATCGGCGTGCTCCACCGTAACCTCTCGATCGAAGAACAGCTCGCCGAGGTCGATAAGGTCAAACGCAGTGAGTCCGGGATGATCGTCGAGCCAGTCACACTGCGGCCACATGACAAGGTTCAGCAGGCACTCGACGTTATGTCGCATTACCATATCTCGGGCGTGCCGATTACCGATGAAGCCGGCAAGCTGGTCGGTATCCTGACGAACCGTGACCTGCGATTCGGCGAAGATGGCGAGCTGCCAATCAGCGCCCTGATGACCAGCGAAAATGTGATCACCGTCCCGGTCGGTACGACACTCGATGAAGCCAGCGAGATGCTCCATCGCCACAAAGTCGAGAAACTCCCGGTGGTGGACGAGAATGGTTACCTCAAGGGATTGATTACCGTCAAAGACATCCAGAAACGTATTCAGTATCCCTATGCCACCAAGGACAGTCAGGGGCGGCTCCGGGTTGCCGCGGCCGTGGGAGTTGGCGCCGATGCGCTGGAGCGAACCGAGGCGCTGGTCGAAGAGGGTGTCGATGTCATCGTGGTTGACACCGCTCACGGCCATGCCCGCTCGGTCGCCGAAATGGTTCAGGCGATCAAGAGCCGGTTCTCCGTCGATGTCGTTGCCGGAAACATTGCTACCGCCGCTGCCGCGGAAAAACTGATCGGCGCTGGAGCCGATGCGGTCAAGGTCGGCATGGGGCCGGGAACGATCTGCACCACGCGGGTTGTCACCGGCATCGGCGCACCGCAGATCAGCGCCGTGATGAACGTGGCCGAGGTCACCCGCCGTCACAACATCCCGTTGATCGCCGACGGAGGCATCCAGTATTCGGGCGACATTGCCAAGGCGATTGCCGCCGGTGCGGATACGGTCATGCTTGGCGGTCTGCTGGCCGGTGTCGACGAAAGCCCTGGAGATGTGATCCTGTATCAGGGCGAACGATTCAAGGAATACCGGGGCATGGGCTCGATGGGCGCAATGAAGACACGCTCCTACAGTAAAGACCGGTACTTCCAGGACGAGATCGATGATCTGCAGAAATTCGTGCCGGAAGGCATTGAGGGCCGGGTTGCCTACAAGGGACCGCTCTCCACGATCATCTACCAGCTCGTCGGCGGTGTTCGCTCGGCAATGGGCTACTGCGGAACCGCCACGATCCAGGATATGCAGAAGAATACGAAGTTCATCCGGGTCACCTCGGCCGGACTGAGGGAAAGCCACCCGCACGATGTCGTCATCACCAAAGAAGCTCCCAACTACCGCGTTACGCGGTAAGAGAAACGGCTTTCCCCTTCCCGTTTCGTACCGAACAAACCCATTGGGCGGCCTTTTGCGGTCGCCCGCACCGTTTTCACTCAGCAACGGGTTTCGATTGTCACCGCGTCCGCAACCATGGTTACTGTCACATCGAGCCTCGTTGCTCTGTCATCCCGAGCCCGCGAGGGATCTTGGCTCCGGGCGTCGCCATTCACGAAACAAGCAATCACCCCCCCAACGATGCTCCTATGTCAAATATGATGGACATCCCGCCGGCTACTCCCTACGTCATTCTGAGCGAAGCGCCGCTGCACGGGCCCCCACCTTCCGAAGGTCGTATACGTCGGCAGGTGTCTGGTGCGGCGCGCAGTCGAACGAATCTCGGATTGTGAACGGCGGTATGTCCGGGACAATTGCCGTTGCCCATGCTATTTCGACCGGAGTGCGACGACCGTGGGAACCCTGCAATTAGCGATCACATTGTGCCCGGGCAGCACCTTCGTCGCACGCAGTGGAGAAACCCGAGACTTACGTCGGCAAGCCCTGAGATTTCTCAACTCCATGCCGCGCCCGTTCTCACCGGGAAGGTGTTTGCTCCTATTGACGCCCATACCTTGGTGCGGCATTCCGCTCGAAATGACGTGTGGGGAAAGCCGGGATCACCTGGAAAACGACAACCTGGCCGCAGCATTCCAGCACATATCGCCTCTATAGACTTGACACAGACCGACTCATTGAATAATAAATGGACAGGACACGATGAGGCCAGGCGATTCGAAACAACATCAACAAAGTGAGGTGATTAACATGGTGGAACGCTGGGTTCCCTTCCGGGATGTCGACAGAATGTTCGACGAGATGGATCGATTCGTTACCGACCGAATGGGCCGCAATCGAACCGTCAAACGAAACCGTGGATACCGTCCAGCGATGGACGTATACGATTCCGGCGAACATCTGGTGATCAAGGCGCTGATCCCCGGAGCACATCCAGAAGATCTGGACATCTCCATAGAGCAGAACATGCTGACGATCAAGGGATCACTTGGATACAAGGTGGACGAGGAACAGTCGCGACAGGTGACCTGGTACCAGCGTGAGATCGGCTACTCCGACTGGGCGGAAAGCCTGCAGCTACCGACGCCGGTAGATTCGGAGAACGCCGAGGCCGAGTTCGAACACGGCATCCTGACACTCACGCTTCCGAAGGCCGAGCAGGCCCGGGTCAAGCGCATCCCGGTCCAGTCAAACCGACAACTCCAGAGCCAGACCTGATTCTGGCATCGCGCAAAAATCAATCTCCTCCTCACATTGCCCGGCGGTTCGACACTGCCGGGCATTGTCTTGCAGATTCCCGGATGATTCCAACCTCGGGCGCTAGGTCAGAGCCTGAATCTGCTGTGTGAACAGGTCAGCCTCCGGCCTTTCGGGCGCACTGAGAAACACGTGTGTCACGCCGATCTCCTGGAGACGTCCCAATTTCGCCCGAATCGCATCGGCCGTGCCGATGTAGCTGACATTCTCGATCAAACCATCGGGGATGGCGTCCCTGGCGGCCTGGAAATCAGCTCGCGACCGGAGATCGATAAAATTCCCTCCAGCCTCCAATGTCTCAGTGGTCCGCATGGCGGCGTCGATGTCGTTCATAATCCCGGCGACGTCATAATCCGGATGGACAATCTGGCGGGACATGCCCGGCAGCGGAGCCAGCAACGCCATCAGTGTCTTCCGATAGCGGAGCGCAGCAGCGGAATCGTCGGTCACGCTGATTCCGGTTCGGACGTAGAAATGGAATGCGTCAGGGTCCCGCCCATTGCATTCGATCCGAGTTTTCATCTCCGGAACAAGCTGCTCCAGAAACGGGATCGTGGCGAAATCGGCGACCAGCAGGCCGTCGGCAAGTCTGGCGGCAAGATCCAGCGACTTCGGACCGAGTGCAGCCAGATAAATCGGCACATGCTGTTGTGCTGGCCAGATCGAACGAGCCCAGT
>JBBDTL010000040.1:6653-11038 GCA_040904465.1 Thermomicrobiaceae bacterium
GCAGCCAGATAAATCGGCACATGCTGTTGTGCTGGCCAGATCGAACGAGCCCAGTCCCGAACCTCCGGATCAGACTCTGCACTGGCACGATGCGGTGGGCGCCACCACTGCCGTAAGAGATGTATCGCCGTTTCCAGCTGCGCCAGCGGTGAAGTGCTGCCTGATCCACCCAGCGCCTGGCGGTACCACTCCGGTTGACCCCGCCCGAGACCCAGAAACGCTCGCCCACCGGACATCCGATCCAGCGTGCTGGTGGACATCGCCATAAGGTTCGGATGGCGCAGGTATGGATTGGTGACTCCGGTGCCCAGCCGTATCTGACTGGTTGATCTGACCGCGGCTCCCAGCACTGCAAAGGCATCCCAGCCGTCGGGATCTTCACTGATCCAGGCAGAATCGAGCCCCGCCTGATCAGCCGCCTCGATCATCTGAATCGTCCGCTCGGTCGCCTGCCGCATCGCTTCCGGCGAGGTCACGACATCCGGCCGCGTCCAGTCATGGTGCGACAGATCGAGGCAGTACCGCAACTCTTTTTGGGACGTTCCACTCATACTGCCAGCTACCAATCGGGATGACGCTCATGCCAGGACGTCTGCTGCTGGTAGGCTCGCGCAACCGAGAGCAACCGGCCATCCTCGCCCGCCCGCCCGACAAACTGAACGCCGGTGGGCAGTTCTCGCTCACCGAACCCATTCGGCACCGTGATCGCGGGCAATCCTGCCAGGTTCCCGGCAGCCGACAGTCGAGACCAGCGACGCTCGCCGCGATACTCCTCAAAGGAGACGTCCAGCGGACTGGCGACCATATCGAACGATGGATGGACGATCGCATCGTAGCGGGAGAAGAGGGTCTCGAGCTCAGTGATGAGATGCTGCCTGATTCGCATCGCACGGAGGTAGTCGACGGCCGGTATGGCGTAGCCGGCGTATCCACCTGTCCGGTCCTCCGGAGCAGTCAGTTCCTTTACCTTGCCTCCGGAGATCAACGGTTCCAGCGCCGCGGTTCCTTCAGAGCGGATGATAATCTCTGCTGTCTGGCTGTACGGGAATTCGGGCAACGTAACTTCTTCCAGCGTGGCAATCCGTGAAAGATCTTCTATCGAGCGCTCGAAATTATCCCGCACCTCGGCCTGCGTACCACTCACGCCCTCACGGAGTACCCCGATGCGAAAGCCTGCAGAACGATCCCGATCCGGACGGTAGTGAAAGGGGGTTTCCAGCGTGGACGCCTCGCCCGGATCAGGACCGGCTATCGCTTCCAGCACCAGTCCACAATCATCGGCTGTCCGGCACATCGGCCCCAGCTTGTCCAGCGTCCAGCTCAGGGCCATTGCCCCACGGCGGCTAACCCGTCCGTAGGTTGGACGCAATCCGGATATCCCACAGAATCCGGCGGGGCCAAGGATCGAACCCATCGTCTCGGACCCGATCGCAAACGGCACACAGCCAGAGCTCACCGAGGAACCGGAACCGCTCGATGAACCACCGGACCAGGCATCGGTGTTCCAGGGGTTAATTCCTGGCCCGGTAAAGGCAGCGTTCGGCTGGCGATAGCCCATACCACCAGCCAGCTCGACCATCGCCAGCTTGGCCACCAGCACCGCTCCAGCATTACGCAAGCGCTCAATCACCGCGGCGTCGTAGGAAAACACCTGTTCCCGCAGCGGAGCGGCACCCCAGGTTGTGAGAATACCAGATGTCGCCAGCAGATCTTTCGCCCCAAACGGGATTCCGTGCAACGGGCCGCGGTCATGCCCGGCCGCAAGTTCCTCCTCGGCGAGTCTGGCTTCCCGCATTGCCAGTTCCGGAGTAATCGTCACCACCGCGTTCAGCTGGCTCCCGACTCGCTCCAGCCGCTCGATCGCGTACTTGGCCAGTTCAGTGGGCGTCGTCTCCCCATTACGGAGCATGGTCCCGAGCTGCCGGACAGTTGCGAACGAGAGATTCGCTCCGCTCGTCATGGTTGCTCCTTACCGATCGGTCGAAACACCGGTGCTGGCTCATCGCTGTTCTCAAGCGGGTAGTGTCGCAGCTCATCAATGGCACGAAAGAGCCGTTCGATCCGCTGGGTGACCTGGACAAGCTCAGCTTCATCAAGATCGCCGGAAACCTCACTGGCAATATCTGCCGCTCGTCGCCGGGCGACTGATTGGGCGTCGTGCCCGTTATTCGATCCTGGCATCGGCCCCTCCTTTTCACCGTCTGTAGCCTGCCCGGCGCCAATCGCGAGCTAGCGATTCTATCGCCCCGGGCGAGACGCATCTGTGCCGGCAACCCGATGAGATGGCCGGTTCATCGGATCTTGCTCATTCGTTTAGCCATCAGTCTACGTCAGAATCCGTGTCTGGGAAACAAATGGCAGCGTGGTTAGAAGTCTGCCGAGAACTTTCGGGCAGTAAAATACCTGCCCCCGAGTCACACGCTCTGGTGCGACCAAGGCGGCAGGTATTGAATCACCTCTGCGTTGGCGTATTATCGCCGGTTATGAGTGATGTGCCGATGGCGCTTCTTCCAGTGGTTCCTGGATGCCGCTCATTTCAGCGGGCGTATCGGCCTCGTTGCGCCATACCGGGACTTCAGACAGAATCTGCTGTGCTGGCTCGAAAACCGCAGGACTGGTGTCGCTGGAAGTCCGGCGAGGTTCCGGCATCAGCTTCCGGCGACGCTTCAGTGATCGTCTCCGATTGGCATCGTTCAGTCTCATGAGAGCAACCTCCCGTTGATTTCCCACTGGTGTCCCGAGTGAACACATTCCACGTTACCGGGAAGTACCGCTCAGTATTCTCCCAACGTTCCACTTCTATTATGGAGCAAACTTCATGCCGCCGGGTCAAGAAATGGTCAAGAAACTCCCGATAGCCGCCGACAATGGCTGTGTTAAGCTTCGTCCAGGAAGTACGAAACTGGTTCGTCCAACCGGACACAGGCTCAACTCTGAACTCTGGAAAGCACAATGGCCAGCGTGGCTCTTTTCTCCCTGCTCATGATGATTCTGCACGGATTTTATGATGGTCCGTTCGTGCTTGCGTGGAGCTTCGACCCGCTGGTCACTTCAGGGCTGCTGGCGGCGGCGACAGCATACGCCTGGGCATGGCGGAACGTCCGTGCATCGGGCGGAGTCCAGCCGCCGAGCTGGTACGCCTGGGCATACGGCGCCGGTATCGGGTCACTGGCATTCGCACTGCTGGGGCCGCTTGAAACCTACAATGAACAGCTATTCACCCTGCACATGGCTCAGCATCTGGTCATCATGCAGGTGGCTACCCCGCTCTTGCTGTTCGGTAGACCTGTACAGCTCATCCTGCGCGCCCTTCCCCCGAGAAACACCAGACAGACAGTCGGATTCCTCTTCGGCAAGGGCAACGTGCGCTACGCCGTCATCGCGATCACCGGTCCGGTGCTCGCGTTCCTGCTGTTCAGCTTGAACCTCGGACTCTGGCATCTCCCCTCGTTCTACGACGCAGCGCTGACCAACGAGTGGGTCCATCACCTGCAGCACCTGCTGTTCGCCGGTTTTTCGGTTGTCTACTGGTGGGTGATTATCGATCCGGTTCCGCGTCATCACCGGCTACCTGAAGGCTGGGCCATCGGCTCAATCTTCCTGAGCATGATGATCGGCTCCGGCATCGGGGCGATCCTGACGCTCTCCGGAAGCGTGCTGTATCCCTTTTATGACGGTGTCATCAACCCCTGGGGATGGAGCCCGCTGGTTGACCAGCAAGTCGGTGGACTGATCATGTGGGTCGGATCGTTTCTGCTCTATGCCGGCTTCGCGATCTGGCTTGCGGCGAAGTTTCTCGCGCGTGATGAGCAGAATGCTGATGCCGCTGTTTCTCACGCCGCAACAGCCCGGGAACAGGCCGCGCCAAGCTCCTGAACATCACTTCGTAAGCTACACTACAGTTTCCATGACACCGCATGACGCATCATTGTGCCCAGACCAGACCAGTGTGTGCCCGTTAACATCGATCGGAGCCCAACTATGCTGATCCGTCAATCCCTGCCCCTGCTTGCGTTCTCTGTCGGTCTCCTTATGCTCGTTTCCGCCTGTACGACAGAGAGCGACCGCTCACCCGCCTCAGAATCTGCGGACAATGGCAGTCCGACCAAACCTGCTACTACCGCCGATCCCGGCGAGAGAGCGCCCTCAGCCGAGCCAACGGACGATCAGGCGACCAGCACGCCGGAAACAACTCCGGAACCGACCGCCGGGACGGCCGCCCAGGCAGACGAAGAAGAGGATGAAGACCTCCCATTCTGGCGCCGCTGGTGGGAGGACACCGACTTTGACAACCGCACCGTTCCGCTGGAGGAGATCGAGTCCGGTGGAGTCTCGCCGGATGGCATCCCTCCAATCGATGAACCGAAATTCATCGGGATAGATGA
>JBBDTL010000041.1:0-1812 GCA_040904465.1 Thermomicrobiaceae bacterium
CCGGCTGACCGAGGTCGGCTACCGCTACGGACTCATTAAGGATGACCGGCGGAACCAGATTGCCGGCGAGATCGAGACCATCCAGCAGCGAGCCGCGGCGCTTGATAAGCAGCACCTTTCGCCAAACAAGCGGACTGGCGAGATGCTCGAATCGGTCGGGTTGCCTCCGGTTACCCGGAGCGTGACCGCACTGGACTATCTGCGCCGGACCGACGTGCGATACGATCTTCTGGCCGATGCATTCAATCAACACGGCATTGCGGTCGATGGGATCGAAGACTGGACGCTTCCGGCGCACCTCGCCGAGCGTACCGAGATTGAAGCCCGCTATGCCGCGTACATTGAAAAAGAACAGGCGATGGTTGACCGTGCCAGAAAGCTCGAAGATCGCAGGATTCCGGCAGATGTCGACTTCCGCTCGCTGCCAAGTCTCCGCAACGAAGCCCGGGACAAGCTTGACCGGTTGCGCCCGGCAACACTGGGACAGGCAAGCCGCATTGCCGGGGTGACTCCGGGAGACGTGGCGGTGCTGATGGTGTATCTTGAACGTGACGGAGGACGTCAAACGCTCGAACAAGAGGCACAGGCAGACTAATTGAGCATACATGCGGCGGCTGAATGAAAATCCTCGTCCTGTCCGACGTTCACGCCAATCTGGTTGCGCTCGAAAGCGTACTCAAGGCAACGAAAGACATAGAATTCGACGATATCTGGTCACTGGGTGACATCGTGGGCTACGGCCCACGTCCCTGCGAGTGCGTCGATCTTGTCCGTGAGATTGCCCCGAACGTCAGCATTATCGGCAATCACGACTGGGCCGCCATCGGCCGGCTCGATCTGGATGATTTCAATCCGGTAGCGAAATACGCCAGCTACTGGACCACGATGAAGCTCAGCAATAGCCACCTGCAGTATCTGGAGTCGTTGCCGAACCGGATGATCGAGGATGACTGGACCGTTGTCCACGGCAGCCCGCAGCACCCGGTCTGGGAGTATGTCTACAATGCCCGGATCGCGGCGATCAACTTCGGCTTCTACGACACCCGGATCTGCTTCATCGGCCACACGCATATTCAGCTCTACATCACTGAAGGCCTCGCGACGAGCAACATTCAGCCGAAACAACCGCGAGACGGCGAAGTCATCGATGTCAGCGCCGAGCGGATTATGGTCAATCCAGGTTCCGTAGGACAGCCGCGAGATGGCGATCCACGGGCTGGCTGCGCGATTTTTGACACAGAGCAGATGACCGTGACGTTCCGCCGGGTCCCCTATGACGTCAAGCAAACCCAGGAGCAACTGCGCAAGGAAGGCCTTCCAGAGTCCCTGATCACTCGTCTGGCTATGGGAGTCTGAGCAAACCCGGTTTGCTACTGAGCGGCTGCAGCGGCATACTATGCGACGCATGCAGTGAGCATGCGAACGCAACATTGCCACGGCGCTAACGCGCGCTGCAGGGAGGCACCCAACCGTGTATCGACGAATCCTGGTGCCCGTTCATGGCGGGCCACTGGATCAACATGCAATCGAACTCGCCGCTGCCGTCTGTGAACGAAAAGGCGGCACCGATCTCACACTCGTGTACGTCGTCGAAGTACCGCAGCGAATGGCGCTGGACGCCGATCTTCCATGTGAAATCGAAGATGGTGAATCCGTGCTTCGTTCCGCGAAGAAACTTGCCGATTCGATTCGCGACGTCAAGTGGCGGAAAATCTCGACCGAGCTACTCCAGGCGCGTATGGCCGCCTCGGCAATCGTCGATGAATCGATTGAGCGGGGAGCTGATGCGATTATTCTGGCATCGGCCAATCG
>JBBDTL010000042.1:0-1810 GCA_040904465.1 Thermomicrobiaceae bacterium
GCCGCGCAGATGCTGCAGGGTGAGGACGGGGCGCTCGTTCGCGTTGAAGCGATCGAGGCCGGGATCGAGCGGACGCGCTTTCCAGGTCGGGTCGAGATCGTCCAGGACAGCCCGCAGGTTATTCTGGACGGCGCGCACAACCCGGAGAAGGTCGGCGCGCTGGTGCAAACGCTGAGTCACTTCCCGCTCAACGGACGTCGAATCCTGGTTCTTGGTTCGCTGGGTGGACATGATTTCCTGAATGTCGCCGAGATCGTTGCCCCCCAGGCAGATGAGGTGATCATTACCGCACCAAGTGCAGTGGAGCGTGCCAGCGCTCCGGTGGATGCGATTGCCGAGACGGTCGAGGGAACTGGACGTCCTTATCGTGTGGTGCTCGATCCCGCGGACGCGATCCGCACCGCGCTCGAGATTGCCGGTCCGGACGATCAGATTGTGGTCACCGGATCGCTCTATCTCGTCGGGGCGGTGCGGGAGCACTGGTATCCGAGCCGGGCGATACTGACGCAACAAACACCATTTCCGGAGGTAGAGAGCCAATGAGGCGGCTGATTCTGTTCGACGTTGACGGCACGCTGATCAAACGGGGCGATCCCGATCACCTGGGAGCAATGGATCATGGCGTCCATATGGTCTTCCCCGAATCAACGACCGCAACGGTTCACCAGGTTGATTATGACGGGAAAGTCGACCGACTGATTGCGACCGAGATTCTGGCACAGGCAGGGATAAGCCTGTCTGCCGAAGATCCGGCGCTGGATGAAGTGTTCGCGCGCGCCGGTGCGTACTATCGGGAGCGTTGGTCAGGGAAGCCTGGCGGTCACGATGATCTGCTCCCTGGTGTTGCCCGGCTCGTAGAGAACCTGGCTCGGGACGATGTATTCGCGCTCGGCGTGCTCACGGGCGGAAGCCGGGAAATTGTGGGGGTCAAGCTCGAACGGCTGGGACTGGTGGAGTCGTTCCCGATTGGCTCGTTTGGCAATGAGGTTCCCAACCGGCCGGCGCTGGTGCCACTGGCGCTGGAACGTGCCTCCGCATACTTCGGTGAGATATTTGAGCCGGATCAGGTGGTGATCGTCGGGGATACGCCGGCCGATGTGAACTGCGCCCACGTCCACGGGATCCCGTGCCTTGGAGTCGCAACTGGCAAATATTCTGAAGATGAACTTCGCGCAGCCGGGGCCGAAGAGGTGCTGGCTGATCTGTCGGATACAGGCGCGGTACGTGAGTTATTGTCGACAGTGTCGTTCGCTTCGCGCTAATATTGTTGTATCGGCCCAGGACATCCGGAGCACACTGGAGCGGATAAGTGCATGATCATATGAACCTGCCAGTCAGGCTCAAGTGGATATTGCTTGCTGCTATTACCGCCTGGATTGGGAGCGGAATCGTGTTCCAATCCCCAAACCATGGCGACGTTGACCCCGTTGAAGCGGCAAAACCCAGGAATATTGCCGAGACAAACCTCGAACTGGTGCACACCGAAGATGGACCATTGGACATGATCGGCTGTCTGCAGAATTGCTGGTTTGCCGGACCTTCAGCCGCGAAACTCATTCTCTATCAGGATACGACAGACGAGGACGATCGCTACCATTTCGGACTGCTTGGTCAGTATGGCAACGAATGGTATCGCACCGGTGAACAATCTCTGGACCTGACAGATCCGACGAAAAACGAACAACCCTTCACGCTAATGGCGAGAACATACCGAGAGGGAGAGTCGTGGATGTACCGCTGGGGGATTGTTCAGGACTATACTGTGACAGTTGGGCGAGCGGATCCGGAAAGGCTTGCACGAGTTGATCTT
>JBBDTL010000043.1:0-1807 GCA_040904465.1 Thermomicrobiaceae bacterium
GCCGGACACTCAGGTGATCGACATCAATCAGGCGTCTGAAACTGAGCTGGCTGAATTGCCCGGAATTGGACCTGTGCTCGCCGGGAGAATACGGGAGCGAAGGCTCCAGGAAGGACCGTACCAATCGCTCGACGAGCTAAGCGGAATTTCCGGGATTTCGGACCGGATGGTTGACGAGATCCGTGAGTATGCCAGCGCTGGTCCGTAATGATCCTGCCTATCGGGTTCGTGGTGTCTGCCGCGTTCGTCCTGGGTGTTGCCCTGGATGGATCGGGCCTGTTTATGCCCGTCTTCGTCTTTCTCGCCGGATGTGCCACGCTAGTCTTTCTGTGGACCGAAAAGAGATCTGTTCTGGTCGTGAGCATTCTTTGCCTGGTCGTGATGGTGGCAGGATCCCTTCGGGTGCATGGGCAGAGCTCCTATCCTGATGCCGATAGTGCGCTTGTCTACGCGACGTCGTTCACCGGTAAGCTCCTGGATGTACCACAGAACTATCCGTCCACGACGCAGGGAAGACTGGAACTCGAGGAACCGGTCAAATCACGAGTGTGGGCACAGATTCCGCCGTATCCACAGGTCAAACAGGGCGATCTGATCGGGGTTCAGGGACGATTCGTTCCGAACGACCAGACTGCTTTCCGTGGGGCCTCCGCGCAGAGGGACACAGTAGGCGTTCTGCATGGTGATGAGGTCTGGTTGCGCGGTAGCCAGGCATCGGCACTTCAGCGTTCGCGGGAAACGGTCAACCGCGAAGTGAGAGAGCGGTTGCAGACACGGATCCCCGAGCCAGCCGGGGCATTCGCCACCGGTGTAATGCTCGGCGATGACGGCGCCATGACCGAAGCAACCCGGGAGACGTTCAGGGTCGGCGGGCTGACGCATATGACCGCTGTGAGCGGAGTGCACGTCGGCGTTATCGCCGGTGTTCTGCTCCTGCTGAGCCGGCTGGGACTGGTCAGTCGCTGGTGGATGCTCGGGCTGAGTATTCCACTGATCTGGATGTTTGCTTATCTCGTCGGAATGCGACCTTCTGTCGTGCGGGCCAGCCTGATGCTGACGCTCCTGGTGGCCGCCCACTTCCTCGGCCGTCCGAGAGATACACTGAATGCGGTCGGGATAGCGGCCGCCGCCATGATCTTGATCGATCCGTCTTTCAGGAACGATATCGGCTTCCAGTTGTCTGTGGCCGCGACGACTGGCATTGCTCTCGGAGTACTTCTTATCGGGACACAGAGTCACTGGCATTTAGTCTGGGTTGTCCCACTGGCGGCCCAATTAGCGACCGAACCGCTTATTCTCTACCACTTTGGCTATTATTCGCTTGTCTCCCCGTTCGCGAACATACTCGCCGCGCCGTTCCTGGCGATCACGATGGCCATGAGTATCCTCACGGTGGTGGCCTCATTCGCGAGCGCAACGCTGGCCGACGCGCTGGCGTTCGGGACGTGGGTGCCGGCGTACGCGGTCGTGATGATTGCGGATGCGTCAGCAGGTATCCCATACCTTTCTGGAGAACTCCGCAGCATCTCCCTTGCGAGTATCTGGTCTGCGTATGCAATTCTGCTGGGATCAGTTGCAATTCTGTTCGTGTATTTTCCGACTGAGGCACGGGGCGCGGAAGGGGATATCGAACTCGTACACCGCGTTTGACATGCGATTGCACGATAAAGTAGGATTCTGCGGTGCTGCGGCCGGCACGGTTACAAATACCGTATTGCGCAGGCCCACATTTCAAGCCCCCATAGTCTAGCGGCCTAGGACGCCACCCTTTCAAGGTGGAGACCGCGGGTTCGAATCCCGCTGGGGG
>JBBDTL010000044.1:0-10891 GCA_040904465.1 Thermomicrobiaceae bacterium
GACGGTCGGCGGCGACGTTGGCGTCGTGATTGACACGTCTCGCGGACCAGTCTGGAACCGTAGCGTCCAGTGTTCGCCGATCGGATTTCCATGATGATCTTCGGCTTCTTCAAGGACGGTGATGCGGTAATCTGTTTCAGGTCGCAATAGTACGCTGTGGTCATGGGAACGACCGATGATGAGCGAGTTACCCTCCCACATGGTCGGCAGCCGCTCTTGTTCAGCCGAGGGTGATATGACCAGATGCTCCATCACAGACGCCTGGTTCATATCTTTGTTGAAATTGATCCGGACCGGACTGCTAACTGGCCAGGACTCGGTCGTGTTCTGAACTGGTTGGGAACTCGCCACCACTGGAATAGTCTGGCGATCGTACCCTTGCGCGGCGAAAATCGCGACCACGATTACAACGATGATTGATGCTGCCATCGTGGACATGCCGAGCTTGAAACTTGCCCGTGAGGCGAGGCGCACGATTGCTGGTGGTGGCGGCTTTTCAACCGTCTCCTGCCAGATACTTCGAGCGAGTTGTGGTGGTGGTGTGGGGGACGAAGACGACCGGAGGCCATCTCGAAGCTGGAAGTAATCCTGGTGGATTTCGCGACATTCGGCACAAACTGCGAGGTGCTCAGACAGCTGGACAAATTCAGCTTCATCCAGGTCTCCATCAAGTGCAGCCGAAATCAACGGCCTGATGGCGTCACACTCGCTGTGCTTCATGTCTCAGTGCTATCCCCCACCGCTCGATAGATGCGGCGAAATTCCTCTCGGCCGCGGAAGAGTACCGACTTTACCGCTGAACGCGAGAGACCCATAATCTGCCCGATCTCCTCGCAGGACTTTCCCTCATATTCGCGGAGGATGAGGGCCATCCGGTTGCGTGGACTCATCTGACTGATGACCTCCTGAACGGCCACCTGTGTCTCGGTTCTCAGCGCGTTGCTCTCCGGTTCGTCCAGCGGTCTGCCGTGAAGCAGATGTTCATGCTTGTGCGACTCCCAGGGGAGCCATCGAATCCGCTGGCGGCGGCGCAACACATCCAGGCAGGCATTGGAGGCAATCCGATGCAGCCAGGCCGAGATGTTGAGATCATCATTTGTCTGGGAAAGTGCCTTATACGCCCGAATGAAGCAATCCTGCGTCAAATCGTTGGCGTCTTCGGCATTACCCATCATGCGGTAGATAAACCCGTAGATCTGGCGCTCGTACAGCTGGAAGATCGCTTCGAACGCTTCCTGATCGCCAGCTTTCGCACGAGATATCCATACTGACTCATCTATCGCAGCAACCGCGTAGCTGTCCATGCAAGGACCTCCGCACAGGTAGAACGATTGCACGCGTTCCCGGTTGCAAGGGAATGTATCGACACAATACATCCCGGGGGCCCACGCTCGTTGACGAATGCTTATATTAACACGCGTATCGTGGTTGCGGAAGGCATTAACTTTGACTGAGTGTCAAAAAATGCATTGCCCAACCCTGCTTGACCCTGAATACAAATGGAGCAGAAGTTCCCGTCCCTCGAACGCTCGATGTTACAATTCTGACAGATCCTGCCGCCCGTGAAAAGGGGTTGTACGTACGAGTTTTGAGGATTACCTCCCATGGCCCACCCATTTATTGAGCGTCTGACGCAGGGAATCATTCTCTGCGACGGCGCGATTGGCACTGTAATTCATCAACGCGGTATACCGATCGATGCCTGCTTCGACGAGTTGAACCTGGTCGATCCAGGCATGATCGTCGAGATCCACCGTGACTATATTGCCGCAGGCGCCGAGATAATCGAGACGAATACGTTCGGTGCCAACAAGTACAAGCTCGCGGACTATAACCTTGCCGGCCAGGTCAGAGAGATCAATCTGAGGGGGGCCAAACTCGCCCGAGAGGCGCGTGAGGTTTCGGGACAGCCCGTTTTCGTTGCAGGTTCGATCGGACCTACCGGCCGGATTGTCGAACCGATCGGAACTGTCCCAGCCAGCGACGTCAGAGATGCCTTTAAAGAACAAGTTGAAGCGCTGCTGGAGGGTGGAGTCGACCTTTTGATGATCGAGACCATTTCCTCCCTGGACGAGATGCGGCTGGCGGTGGAGGCCGCGCGCGAAGCGTCTGACCTTCCGATCGTGGCGCAGATGACGTTTGCTGATGACCGTCGAACTGTGGGCGGAAATACCCCGCAGGATGTTGTGCAGACGTTGCACACACTTGGTGTCGAAGTGATTGGCGCCAACTGTAGCGTTGGACCGCGATATACGGCCGACGTTCTCAGAGAGTTGCGGGACGCCGGTGGCGGACAGCTCCGCTATTCGGGACAGCCGAATGCAGGCTTTCCCATGCAAGTCGGCGACCGTGTTATGTATCCGTCGTCCCCGGAGTATTTCGCTCGTTATGCCAGAGACGCCGTTGACATGGGCCTTTCAATCGTCGGTGGATGTTGTGGAACGACGCCGCAACACATTCGGGCGATGCGGGAAGCGCTCGACCTCCACTCGGAAGACCAGCGGCCTGAATTGGTGCAATTCCCATCCAGCGTGACACGCCGTCACGAGGTCGTGGATATCTACGCAGCCGAGCAGCCGACCAGACTGGCACAGAAACTCGGTAAGGAATTCGTAATCAGCGTGGAGGTTGATCCCCCGAAGGGCTTAAATCCGACGAAAACACTGGCCGGTGCGGCCCTTCTCAGGGATGCGGGAGTCGAGTTCATCAATGTTGCCGACAGTCCGATGGCTCGGGTTCGGATGAGCGCGCTGACCCTCTGTCATCTTATTCAACATAATGTCGGCGTGGAGACAATTCTGCACTTCACTACCAGAGATCGGAACCTCATGGGGTTGCAGTCAGATCTCATCGGCGCGCACGCGGCCGGTGTCCGCAACATTATCGCCCTGACTGGCGACCCGCCGAGCCTGGGCGATTACCCCGACGCGACCCCTGTATATGACCTGGACTCCGTCGGTCTCGTCAAAGTAATTAAGGCGTTTAACGAAGGGACCGATTCGGCTGGCAGTTCGATCGGTCAGAAAGCCAGCTTCACCGTAGCAGTAGCGGCTGACCCCACCCGGCCGGATCTCGAGGAAGAAGCCGATCGTCTGCACCGGAAAATCAGCAACGGCGGGGACTTGGTGATGACCCAGCCAGTGTTCGACTTCCAGACCTGGACTGACTTCCTGGAAATCTACAAGCGAAAGCATGGACCTATTCGTATCCCGGTCTTGCTGGGGGTACTACCGCTTCAGAGTACGAGGCATGCGGAGTTTCTGCATAATGAGGTTCCGGGTATCAGATTGACCGAATCGGCGAGAGACCGGATGCGGGTTGCTGGGAATAAGGGCCGTAGCGAAGGAATCAAACTGGCTCAGGAGCTTATTCTGGAAGCCCGGGATTCCGTACACGGCATATATATCATGCCGTCGTTCGGACGCTACGAGGTCGCGGCCGAGACGGCATCAGTGCTGACGGACCGCCGCTTGACCGTTTCTTTGCCGGACGAGTAAATCCGTGCTAGAATCCCCAGGTCGCGCGCGGCGCGGCTTCTTGCTGTATGGCGACTTTTAAAGACTGAAACGTCGGGGAGATTGAAACCATGGTCGATACAATCCGGGAAATCGAACAGGAATTCATCAAGGACGATATCCCTAACTTCGGCCCCGGCGATAACGTTCGGGTACATTATCGCGTAGTCGAGGGTACTCGTGAGCGTGTCCAGCCGTTCGAAGGCGTAGTTATCCGCCGCCGCGGTGGCGGGATCAATGAGAATTTCACCGTGCGTCGGATGGCGTCTCACGGTATTGGCGTGGAACGAACGTTCCCGCTTCACAGCCCGCGGATTGACCGTATCGAGGTCTTGCGTCACGGGAAGGTTCGTCGGTCCAAGCTGTACTACTTGCGCGGACGAACAGGGCGTGCGGCACGAATCCAGGAGCGACGGCGCGGTACCAACAGCGTGATGCGTTAGTCTACGCGGTGCCGGAATTTTGGCGATGTTCAGCGAGCGGCGTGAAATAACCCCGCTCGCATTTCGTTAAGATCAACCGAAGAGACCACACGTCTCGATATAGAGGTGTCGAATTCGGCAGGGTACTGGTATTGTGTCGGCATGCATATCTTGATGAGCTTTGAGTTCGAACAGCGATTGTGGCAATCAGGTCTTACCAGAGTGGCCGGAGTGGATGAAGCTGGCCGCGGATGTCTGGCAGGGCCGGTGGTGGCCGCCTCCTGTGTCCTCCCTCCAGAGTGCGATCCGCTCGAAGGCGTTCGAGATTCCAAGCTGACGCGTCGGGACGAACGCGCGGAGCTTGTTAGACTGATTCGCGATCGAGCGATCGCGATCGGGATTGGCGCGGCTTCGTGCCGGGAGATTGACCGAATCAACATTCGAGCCGCCAGCGTCCTCGCAATGAAGCGTGCTCTGCGCCGGATGGGAGAATGGGAGCATGCTCTGATTGACGGCCCATTGCCCCCGGAGTTCGTTGGTGAATCCGCCGATGGGATCGTCGACGGCGATGCGCTCTGTCCGTCGATTGCCTGCGCTTCGATTCTGGCGAAAACCTGCCGGGATGATCTCATGGCGAAACTCTCGTATCGACACCCGGATTTTGGATGGGACCGCAACATGGGGTACGGGACTCCGGTACACCGGGATGCCCTGATTCGCCACGGGCCGACACCGCATCACCGACGTAGCTTTCGCCCAGTGAGCCAGCTTTCGTTGCCACTGGGAGATTCAGGCGAGACTGACTGATGAGTGGATCTCGGTTACGCCTCGGCGACGCTGGTGAACGCTACGCTGAGCGAAGACTCACCGAGCTCGGCTGGTCGATTCTGGACAGGAAGTGGCGAGGAACCGCAGGCGAGCTGGATCTCGTCGCCGATGATGGTGAGTTCGTCGTCTTTGTCGAGGTCAAAACCAGACGTGGCGAGTCACATGGTCGGGCTGAAGAGGCGGTATCCGCGACGAAGTGCGCGACGATCCTCCGCCTGGGTGAGGAGTTCGTTCAGGCCCATCCGGCGCTTGAAAATCGTTACTGGCGCGTCGATACTGTGGCGATAACACTTGATCGAAGCGGGAGAGTGGCCCGGTTTACCCATATCGAAGATTCCTGTCTCGACGAGTGATCCTTTGAACCGATTGGCTTGTAGATTCCGCCAGAAGGGGATCAGAGAATGTCTGTCACCACAGAAGATGTAGCGGCGATCAAGAGGGCTGCCGAGCAATACTACGACCCCATGATCGAATTCGCCCGTGAGTCGATTCGCACCCGGAGCCTCTCCGGCGAGGAAAAACCGATGGCCCAGCTTCTGAAACAAGAGCTGGAGAAGGTTGGCTATGACGAAGTCTGGATTGACGATGCCGGAAATACCATCGGCAGGCTGAATGGCAGTGGCTCCGGCAAGAGCGTCCAGTTCAACAGCCATATCGATCACGTTCATGAGGGGGATCCCGGACTCTGGCAACGTCCGCCCTACGACGCGGTGGTCGAGGATGACGTGCTCTACGGCCGGGCGGCCAGCGACGTGAAGGGTGGCCTTGCCCCTCAGGTGTACCTGCTGCCGGTGCTCCGGGACGCCGGTCTCGCACCGGTGGGCGATGTCTATATTACCGGCGTTGTGCTTGAGGAAGTTGGCGGGTTCGGGACGTATCATCTGTGCGAGACGATGCCGACCGATCTCGCAGTCCTGAGCGAAGCATCGAACAATGAGATTCGGCGAGGACATCGGGGTCGAAACGGGGTAAGTGTCACATTTACCGGGCTTTCGGTTCACGCAAGCGCGCCCTCCCGTGGACACAATCCTCACTACGCAATGTCTCGGTTCCTCCAGAAGGTCGAGCATCTTGAGATGAAGCCGCACAGCACATTCGGTGGGTCATCGGTCGCGCCAACACTGATTCACTCGGACCAGGCCAGCGGCAACGTCACACCTGGGGCGCTGACGGTGCTGCTCGACTGGCGCTCGATCCCCGGTGAAACCTATGATGAAGTCAAGGAGGTCGTCACCGAGCTGGCGAAATCCTCGGAGACTGAAGGGGTGACCGCGAGCATCGAGGTCATTATGCGACCGGTCCAGACGTATACCGGGATCATCGCAGAGATGCCGCCCACACGTGGATACGAAGTGGATGCTGACTCGCCGATCGTTACCGCAGCAGCAGATTCACTGCAAACCGCGGTTGGCCGGAAAATACCGGTCGGTGTCTGGCAGTTTTCGACGGACGGCGGTCATCTCAATCACTTCAACATTCCGACGATCGGCTATTCGCCGTGCGAGGAGCATTTCGCACATACGATTCATGATCAGGTGAGCCTGGAGAAGATGCGTGAGTCTCTCGTTGGACACGCGACGCTTGCGCTCGCGTTGACAGCGATCAAGTAGTCCAGAATGACACATCGGTTATATTCGAGAAAGCAGTAGAGGATCCGTGTAATGAGCGCGTCGACACAGGAACATCGGGAGCAGGCACCTGAACATATCAACTGCGCGGTGGTTACCGTATCCGATACCAGGACCGAGGAAACCGACAAGAGCGGGAAGATCATTATTCAGCGTCTGACTGACGCGGGTCACGCGATCATCGATTACCGGATCGTGCCGGACGAACCGGATCAGATCGGACCGCTGCTCGATGAGCTTGCTTCCCGGGATGATTCAGACGCGATCGTGTTCAACGGCGGAACCGGGATCGCTCCGCGCGATACCACGTTCGATGTCATCGACCGGATGCTGGAGAAGAAGCTCGACGGTTTCGGGGAGCTCTTTCGATGGTTGAGCTGGTACGAGATCGGACCAGCCTCGATGCTCTCGCGGGCTACTGCAGGAACCTACAGGAACACGCTTGTCTTTCTGACGCCGGGTTCGAGCAACGCCGTCAACCTGGCGATGGAAAAACTGATCGCGCCGGAGGTTGCCCATATGGTCTTCGAGGTTCGGAAGTAGACAGCCGATCTTCCCCGCCTTCAGCGTGCCATCTGGTAACATCGGCGACGTTGAGTGAGACGGCGTTGATGAGAGGAACGGCTCGATGGCACGTGCTCCACAGGTTCTCCGGGGAATGCGGGATTTTCTACCTGAACAGATGATCCTGCGGCAGCATGTGCTGAGTACCTTTCGCGGGGTGTTTGAGCATTACGGATTTGAGCCGATCGAGACGCCGGTAATCGAATACCTCGAAACATTGACGGGTAAGTATGGCGAAGACGAGAAGCTGATCTACTCGTTTCAGGATCGAGGCGAGCGAGACGTTGGGCTTCGCTATGACCTGACTGTGCCTCTGGCGCGATTCGTCGCCAATCATCGCAATGAACTGACATTCCCTTTCAAGCGCTATCACATCGCACCCGTCTTCAGAGCAGATCGTCCACAGCGCGGTCGATACCGCGAGTTCTGGCAGTGCGACGCCGATATTGTCGGAACTCGTTCGATGATGGCCGACGCCGAAGTCGTCAGTGTCTGGATCGACGCACTTTCCGCGATCAATATGCCGGGATTTGTCGTACATATCAATCACCGGAAATTGTTGATGAGCCTGGCGAGTGTTTCCGGCGTGCCGGACGAACAGACGCCAACGATTCACCGGGCGATCGACAAACTGGCAAAGATCGGTGAAGAGGGTGTCCTGAAAGAGATGCAATCAAATGGCATCTCTGAAGAGGCTGCACGGCTTGTGCTGGATCTGGTCAGTATTCGGGGCGAACCCGGTGAGGTCTTCGACCAGCTTTCATCCCGCCTGGCTGGTAACCAATTTGCCGAAGAGGGGTTGGCCGAACTCCGGGCGCTATTCACGTTCCTCGAGCAGATGGGCGCAGATTCATCGCACTATGCACTCGATCTGACCCTGGCTCGCGGGCTCGACTACTACACAGGGCCTGTATTCGAGGCGATGTCGGTCGAGGCGAACATCGGGTCGCTTGGTGGGGCCGGTCGATATGACGGTCTGGTTGGCATGTTCTCCGGTGAGGACCTTCCGGCGACGGGCTGCTCACTCGGACTGGAACGGATCTTCGATGTTATCCAGGAACAGAATCTGGTGAAGGCTCCATCCACGGTTAGCCAGGCTCTGGTGACGATTTTCAACGAAGATACCGTTGGAGCGTCTTTATCACTGGTCGGCGAGTTGCGCCGAAGCGGAGTGCCCTGCGAGATCTTCGTCGGCGAGAAGTACGACCTGAGGCGGCAGCTTCAATTTGCCAATCGGAAGGGCATACCAACGACGATTATCCTGGGGCCGGATGAGATAGCAAGTGGGCAGGTGGTCCTGCGCGAAATGGAAAGCGGCGAGCAAAAGACTGTCGCCCGATCGGGCCTGGCGGATACGATCTCGCCCATGATCAGGTCGAACGTCCGGTGACCCGTGTTCTCGGCAACAGCGGCGCTCCTCGCTGGTACGACTGCAACCGTGAACGATTTGGCGCGTATCTGGATTTACTGGAAGAGTGCTCTGCAACGTCGGCCGAGGTTGTCTTGCACGACGGCGAGGCCGATGAATTCACATCCCGGATACACGTTCTCCGCCCGGACTGGGAACCTGTTATCCAGCGCTACCGGGACCGCGGTCTGGATGTATTTGTTCACGGGCCACTGACACCCGAGTTCTCGCCGTTGAGCTGGACCGAGAACCCGCGTGGCACATTGGCCAGATACCAGCCGGTCCTGCGTCAAGTCGCCGAGATTGCTGAAAACCAGAGCTATTCGACGCTGGTGCTGCATGGGCTGGCAGATCCCCATCTCGAACAGCCCGATAACGAACGGCGTACCGGGGAATTTCTGGACACGATCGCTGAGCAACTCGGAAGATGGACCGATAAGGTCACCGTCGCGATCGAGTTGCGAGCATTCAGGGATGAACGCCCACGTGCCGCGGCAACGACTCGTGGCTCCGTACTCCGTGTTGTCGGCTACACCAGGCATCCAGCAATCGGAATCTGCTGGGATGTCGCGCACGATTTCGAGAGCCATATCGTCAGGGGAAGTCGCTGGAAGGCTCCTGAACGCGCCTTCCTCGACCGCGTCAGACATCTCCATATTCACGACCTTGGCCATGACGATGAACCGCACTGCCCACCGACGATCGGGCGGGTGCCTCTGGGCGACGCAATATCTGCGCTCCCGGATCTACCGATTACGATGGAGGTGAGGTGGCGAATGGCGGAACGGATGGGCGACCCCTGGGAAATCTTGCGCCAGAGCTATGACGCGGTGCGCGGCCTCGACACTGCCGGCAGTGGCTCAGCCGGAAAGTAGCCGGTCGTAGACATTCAAGAGCTCGTCGATCCGTGCTTTCCAGGAGAGCGATTCAACAGCGCGCGCTCGAAGCCGCTCCCCGATCTTTGCCGCAGCCTCGCGATTATTCAGCGCCCAGAGCAGTTTCTCCGTCAGCTCGGCGGTATTTCCGTGTTCAGCGTAGATGCCGTGATCGCCCAGGACTTCCCTGTTAGCCGGGGCATCGAATGCCACCACCGGAAGCCCCATCGCCATGTAGTTGTAGAGCTTCCCGTTTCCCTCGGTAAGTGACATCTTCGGGGCAACTGCGATATCCGCGAGCGCCAGGTAGCGGTGCGCTTCTCTGTACGAGATGCGACCTGGAAAGCTGGTGTTGTCGGAGAGGCCCCGCTGACTCGCTTCGCGGTAATAAAGCTCGTTGCCGGGAAACCCCATAATCAGAAAGAACGTTTCGGGGCACGCGTCTACGATTCGGTTCGCGGCCTCGAGCAGGAGATCCGAACCCTGATAGGGGGCGAGTAGACCGAGATACCCGACAACCGGTTGATCAGGACGGATCCCAATTATCTGCCTCAGCGCCGCTCGTTCCTCAATGGTTAATGCGTTCGGAGAAAATCGTGTCGTATCGACGGCGTCGAACACAGTTGCGATCCTCTTTTCATCGAATCCGGATTTCGCCAGCCGGGTTCGCGCGTTGTCTGAGCTGGTGATCACCAGATGTGGGAACCACTCTATCGCTCGTTCCAGGCGGCGCATGAACCACTCGCGTTTTCCTCCGTGACGCATGAACCCGTGATCCAGCATTTCTTCGGTAAGACTGCCCTGGTAATCGAACACGACCGGGGTGCGAGTCATCATTCCAGCAACTCCACCAATCAGCGCGCCCTCGTGCAGGTGAGCGTGGATGAGATCTGGCTTGAATCGCCGTATCGCGCGAAGCACTTCAAAGCTGAGCATGGCATCGAGGTAGAGCTTGTGCCGGGAGGATCCGACCACGACACGCTTACGCCAGGGTATGTCGATGGTTCGGTGGGTCGGAATACCTTCGACGTCGTTGCCGTTGTGATAGGTGCAGATGAGAACCTCGTGGCCACGCGACTGCAGCGCACGGGTTTCTTCGAGTATGCGCACGTGACAACCATAGTCTGCGAAGAACGACGTCGGCGCGACCATCAGAACCCTGAGTTTTCGACCGTTAGTTGCCGTCAAGAGCTTCCTCCGAACGCGCTATTCTACGTTGCCATCGCAGTAATCACCAACGCGGACCAGGTCTTGCGCTGGATTTGACGCTGGGACGTGAATGCAGGATAGTCAGCTGATGTACGACCACTGGATGACATGAAGGCGGAACTGGGGAGTATGAGTCAGGAAGAGCAGGATCGCGAATCGTACGAACGCTATATGGTCATCGTCGCACACCCCGACGATATGGAATTCTCCGCCGGGGGTACTGTCGCAAAGATGGCGAGCGAAGGTAAGCACGTAACACTCGTCCAGGTGACGTCAGGAAACAAAGGTACTGACCGACTGGACATCACCTCTGAGGAGCTTGGCGCGACCAGAGAGTCAGAGGAACGCGAGGCGGCGAAACGGCTCGGTATTGCGGAGGTCGTCTTTTTCCAGATCGGCGACGGCGAAGTCATGCCCGATCTCGTTTTGAAGGTATAGATCG
>JBBDTL010000045.1:0-1777 GCA_040904465.1 Thermomicrobiaceae bacterium
TGTGGTGCCACGGTGCGGCACTCGGATTTCGAACGAGCAAGATTATCCCGAGGATGAGCTGAACGGTGAGCAGGCCGTGCGCGATACCGGTGACCCAGGCAGGAAGGCCTCCACGATTGGCGAGAATAGCTGCTAGAACGGCGAGGGCGAGATAGACGATGACCAGAAACTCGCCGAGACTACCGTGGGCGGTAAGCATTGCGGTTCACCTTCTCTCGGGAATGCCGGGACCGTAAATCTCAACTGGGAGACATTACAGCACAGACTGAATCTGGTCGTCGACCGGGATTTCCCGGAAACCGTCACCGATCTGGCGAAAACGCAGGCGAAGGGATTGCTCCCGGACAGGTATTCCAGAGAGAATCCACCCGGATACGGTGAGAATTGCAAGGGTAGCTAGCACTGCAGGCACCGGCCAGGTGATGACTCGTCTCGGGTGCCAGAGCGGCGCGCCGCCAGTGGCGAGATCTCGCAGTAGGTGCGAGCCGATCCCAAGCATCACTGCCAGCCAGAGCCGCTTGCCGGGGTTCATGCGCTCGGCCACCCAGGCGATCAGGATCATGGTTCCGAGTGAGTGAGTTGGCGGCCGGCTCGGCATGGTCATCCAGCTATTCATCTCCAGTGATCTGGCGGCCAGAACATGGTCCAGGTCGAGCATAATCGCACTTCCGACCGCCATCATTCCGAATGCACGCTTGTGTTCGATGTTCGGTAGAACGGGCAGGGTGACAGTCGAAGCAGTCCCGAGGTGGCACAGAAGATCCAGCGCACCGTGCGCTGGTGTTCCATGTGGTTGGATCTTCCACCGCTGATGGATCAGGGTCGTCGCGAGTAACGCCAGACCGGAACCAAACATTGATCGTGGGTGTACGAAGCGCCGTATCAACCTCACGCTTGCCATCTTTCTAAATGCGTGTTTTCGAATCCCGACTGATTTTATTCGATTGAGCGCCAGATAGTCAGGTGCAAAAGTCCCGGGCGGCGGTACTGCTCCAGCCTGCGGCACTGGCAGGGCAAGCGTGGTAAAACGTGTGTTGAGCATGTAGCTGCCAGAAGTGCGGCGCATGCTGATTTGCTGCAACTGAGAGCGGGGAACTTCGAATGGGCCTGGAACTGGTAATTATGGGACTGCCGCAGAGCGGGAAGACGACGGTCTTCAACGCGCTGACGCAGGCAACGGCTGAAACGGGGGGATATTCTTCTGGTGAGGACGAACCCAATCTGGCTACAGTCAAAGTGCCGGATGATCGGATGACCGTCCTTACGGATATGTTCAAGCCCCGCCGGGTCGTTCCGGCCGAGGTGCAGTACTATGACGTTGCCGGCCTGACAAAAGGCGTCTCGGAGCAGGGTATGAGCGGCCGGCTGCTCGGCTATCTCAGCCAGGCTGCAGCGCTGGTACATGTGGTCCGGGCCTTCCAGGATGAATCGGTTGCTCACCCGGAAGGCTCAACTGACCCGTTGCGGGACATCGAAACGCTGCAGATGGAGCTCACCTTCTCCGATATGAGTCTCATTGAACGCCGCCTGGCCAGAATCAAGGACCAGGTCAACAAGCTTCGGGGGTCGGAGCGCGAAAACACAGAACGTGAAGGCGTGATCCTTCAGCAGTTGCAAGAGGTGCTGGAGTCTGGCGGGATGGTGCGGGATGTCGCCCTTTCACCCGAGGACAGCCGGCTGATTCGCGGGTTCGGTTTTCTGACCGAGAAGCCGATGCTGGTATTGATAAACGTTGATGAGAACCAGCTCGGTGCGCAGACCGATGAGATGCTGCAGA
>JBBDTL010000046.1:0-1766 GCA_040904465.1 Thermomicrobiaceae bacterium
CTGCGGTGATTATTCTTCGATAACTCCGGATGGACGGACCATAAGCACTGGTGTCGTACCGGTTTTCAGCACACGCTCGGCGACACTGCCGAAGACGAGGCGGTCGAAACCACTGCGGCCATGTGTCGCCATGACGACGAGATCTGGCTTCTCAGTCTTTTCAAACTGCACGATTTGTTCACCGGCGAAACCTTCCAGCACCGATCCTTCAACCGTATAACCTTCGTCGCGAAGTTCGGTAACGAGTTTTTCAATATATTTGCGGTTATCGCGGATCATCGTCTCGACGACGTCGGCCATCGGCTCGCCAGCGGTTGGACCGTATGCTTCGTAGCCCATTGTCGTGTACAGGCTGGCTGTTTCCGTTACACGGACAACGAGCAGCTCTCCGCCGAATGCACTGGCGAGTGATTTCCCGTAGCGGAGCGCCCCTTCCGAGTAGGCGGAGCCATCAAGCGGAACCATGATCCGGTTAATCTTGTCGGTCCCGGCGAGCCCCGTGCCAGAGCGAATCAGAAGAACAGGGGTCTCAGCTCCGTGTACAACCTTCTCGGCGACGCTACCATAGAGCCAGCGGCCGATGCCTGTCCGACCGTGGGTGGTCATGACGATAATGCCATCGTCAATCTCATCGGCGGCGTCTACGATTTCGTCGGCTGCATTCCCGATCCGGACATGTATGCGACAGTTCCCCTCACCGTCGCTGGCAATGTCTTCGAGATAGGCTCGTGTCTTGTCTTCTGCCGACGCCTCAGCGTCGTTGGCGATGACACAGACAAGGTGTACATCAGCGTTATGGGTTTGTGCGATCATCTTGCCGAGCGGTAACGCGTCCACAGCAAGGTCGGAACCGTCGAGTGGGATAATCACCGATTTAATCATGTACTGCTCCTGCCATAGACCCACTCGTGAAGTGAGCCTTAATGCTTTCGTTCTCTGTGAAACGAACTGTCAGTGTCGTCCGAATCGCGCCGAGCATATCGTCGGCTCGTCTGCGAATCATTCTGTGCATTATCGCACTTTTTGACAGGAACGGAACCATACATGCCGCAAACAGGTTATGATGCCTCGGAATGACACAACAATTGGGTTAACTGCAGGGGAGTATGATGAATGAACGAGCAGGAACAGCGTGTCAGTGCCGCGGATCTGGAAGAGTTTACCTTTGACGTGCTGAGCGCGCTTGGTATATCGAGCGGCGATGCGAGAATTGTTGCCCAGGTGCTGGTGAACTCGGATGTACGCGGGATCGACTCACACGGAGTTCCCCGGCTAACAGGTTACTGCAAACGCATTCAGGCGGGCGCGGTCAATCTGACCCCCGAATATTCGGTAGTGACCGAGACTCCTGCGACGCTGGCAATCGATGCTGATAATGGCATGGGGCCACCGGTTTCGAAGTATGCGATGCAGCGGTGTATTGAAAAGGCGAAGGAAACCGGCCTGTGTATGACGACGGTCCGCAACAGCAACCACTTCGGTATTGCAGGGTACTACGCGATGATGGCCCTGGAAGAGGGGCTCTGCGGCGTGGCGATGACCAATGCGACCCCACTGGTGGTGCCGACCTTTGCGAAAACGGGGTATCTCAGCACTGCACCGATCGCAGTCGCAATCCCGGCAGGTGAGCACGAGCCGATTGTCATCGACTTTGCAACCAGCACGGTGGCATGGGGAAAGATCGAGATTGCCCGCCGCAGCAATAAGCCGATTCCGGCTGGATGGGCGGTCGATAAGGACGGCCTGGTGACCACGGATCCGTATGA
>JBBDTL010000047.1:0-1761 GCA_040904465.1 Thermomicrobiaceae bacterium
CGTTGCCTGGACGTATTGATGCCGACTAGCCTGGCAGGGCGTTTTCGAGTAAGTTAACTCCATTGACACGCTGGTTCGTTCAGCGCGGTACGGAAAGGGAATTGGATGAAGTTCGCGACAGTGTTCCGGTACGAAAACAAAGAACGAATCCAGGACGTCCGCCCCGATCATCGCGAATACCTCGCAAAGCTCCACGCTGAGGGCAAGCTCCATACTGCCGGCCCGTTCACCGATGACAGTGGGTCGCTCATAGTCTATGAGGTCGAAACCGAGCAGGAAGCGAAAGAGCTGATCGAAAACGATCCGTTTCACGAGGCTGGGATATTCGCCTCCTATGCGATCAAGCCCTGGAAACAGACCTTCTGACGGGTTCACCCTCGCCCGATGACTGGCAAGCGCCCTATGAAAGCTCGTTCCAATCTATGGGACGAACTGGCTATCACTATTTCCGATGGAATGAGGCACGATTGACGAGTAACCGCTCGTAACAATTGGTTGCCGGCTCCATCATGAAAAGGGCAGACGTGGGCCAGACCACTGCGGAAGGCACAAGACCAGGGATCTCAACTAGCTTGATTGAGCAGTTCTTGCGTCGGTCGCTGTGGGGCGCGATAGTTGCCGGTCCACTTTGTGTGCTGGGGCTGCTTTACTTCGGGACTCTTCCTGATCCGGAACTTGCCGGTCCTGTTTTGCATTTTTATATTGTCACCGGAACGTCAGTCATCGTACTCGTGCTGGCGGTTGTCATGCGTGTCGCGGCGGGCCAGCTTGGCGACCCGCGAGCGCTGTTCCTTTCCCTGGCATTTCTCTCGATCGCGGCGGTATTCGTAGTACATGCGTTGACCACGCCGGGTATTCTGGTCGGCATGAACCCCTGGGTCGGTTTTAGCGCCGGTTTTAGTCCGCTGCTGGGATCGATTTTTCTCCTGTTGAGCACCAGGCGCTGGTCCCCAGTGGTGCGGGCAAGGATTGTTGAGCGCCAGCGGGGGGTCACGTTCGTGGCCTCGTCGGGGCTGATCGCTCTTGGCGCTTTCGCGATGCTGACCTCGGCGGCGGGCTCGTATCCGGGAGGCCTCCCGGATGTATTGATCAGCCCAATCACCAGCAACATCCTGATCGCCGTGACGACAGGCATGCTGGTCTACGTCATCGGTCATTACGTCTGGATCTACCGAAGCTGGAAGAGCCCTCTGGCGACAGGAATCCTGATTAGCGCGATTCTGCTGGCCCAGAGTCAGGTTTCGATTACGTTTGCCCCCACCTGGCACCTGAGCTGGTGGCTGTACCACGCACTCTTACTCGCCGGGTTCGGGGCGGCGTTGGTGACACTCTACATCGAGTATTCCCGGTCAGGAACGGTTCAGGGGGTCGTCGGTGGGTTGCTCCTGCGGGATTCAATGGCGCAGTTGCAGCGCGGCTACACCGACGTGATCGTCGCCCTGATCGAAGCCGTCGAAGCCAAGGATCCGTACACACGCGGTCATACGCAGCGTGTGTCCGAGCTGTCTCAGCTCATCGCCCAGGACCTCGGTCTGTCGAACGAGAAGCAGCGAATCCTCAATCAATCCGCCATTCTCCATGATATTGGCAAAATCGGGATTCCGGATGCCGTTCTCAATAAGCCGGGAAGACTCACTGATTCCGAGTTCGGCCTGATCAAGGAACATCCGGTGCGCGGGTACAGAATGATTCGTCACGTACACGCCCTTCGACAGGAATCCGAAGGTGTCCGGTACCACCATGAGCGGCTGGATGGGAGCG
>JBBDTL010000048.1:0-1754 GCA_040904465.1 Thermomicrobiaceae bacterium
GCAGGTCTTGGGGACGTGCTGCTAGTCGTTGGCGGCACAATCCCTCGTACCGATATCGAAGCCCTTCATCAACTCGGAGTATCCGCGGTTTTCGGACCTGGCACCCCGCTCGACGAGGCAATAGCCTATATACGCAGCCATACTCCTCAACGCGAGGACCAACTGTGACCGGACTGCTGGAGAGGTTTCGTGCCGGAGACCGAAGAGCACTTTCACGGATTCTCACGCACGTCGAAAACCAGACACCACTCGGTTATGAGGCGCTCAATCATCTGAATCCAGACACGGGTAATGCCCACATTGTCGGCCTCACAGGGCCGCCAGGGGCTGGGAAAAGCACCCTCGCCAACGCGATGATCCAGGCGATTCGTGCATCAGAGAAACGCATTGCTGTAGTCGGCGTCGACCCTTCAAGTCCGGTGTCCGGTGGCGCCATGCTCGGGGACCGGATACGGATGCTTGAAATGCAGCACGACGACGGTGTGTATCTAAGGAGCATGGCATCACGCGGGCAGGTCGGCGGATTGACCGTGGCTGCATTTGGTGCGGCGCTCATTCTGGACGCGTTCGGATTCGACTACATTGTTATCGAGACCGTAGGCGCCGGCCAGGACGAAGTGGACATTGCACGCCTGGCTGATTCGGTTGTCGTCGTGCAGACACCAGGCATGGGTGATTCCATTCAGGCTGTCAAAGCAGGTATTCTGGAAATTGCCGACATTCTCGTCGTCAACAAGGCCGATCAGCCTGGCGCGGATGAAGTGGTCCGGGACCTACGCCAGCAGGTTCGCACCGGCATGTCTGGGGAGTGGCGAATCCCGGTCGTCCAGCTTTCCGCTGCGAACGGCGAAGGGGTAAATATATTGATCAATGAGTTGATCAACCATCATACTCATATGATGAATCGCGATTTCCTGGGATACAAGCGCAATGCGCGAACCAGACAGCACGCCCGGATGCTCGCAATCCGAGAGTTCGATGATTTTCTCGTGCAACGATTTCAGCTCATGGACGGCGCTTCCGATCCTCTGAAGCTAGCTGCTGAGATGATCAATCAGTTTGCGCGCGAGCGAATCGTGGAAACTAATGCTCAGGAGCGGACTTCGGACTGAAGAGCGATTCGTGCAGCTGCAATGCCAGCGCCGACCGAGTTGTCGATATTGACCACAGTCAGTCCGGGCGCACACGTTTGCAGCATCGCCATGAGTGCAGCTTCACCACCGCCCCCGAATCCGTACCCGACCGACACTGGAAGCCCGATAACAGGCACTGATGAGAGCCCGGCGACGACCGATGGCAACGCTCCGTCCATGCCGGCGACGACTACGATTGTCGATACTCCCCAGTCGATCGCCTGTCGAAATGGGTTGATAATCCGATGTAACCCTGCAACGCCCACATCAGCCCAGATCTGAACTTGCACTCCCATCTCTTCGGCGACCAACCGGACCTCCTGGGCTCTCGGCAAGTCAGACGTTCCGGCAGTGAATACCGCTATACGCGCTTGTACAACCCTGGCCGGACGATCAGTCGTGGCAACCCGAACCATCGACGAGCCTTCGGGATGCTCGACTACAGACTCCCTGAAGTCGTTTGCGATCGCATCCAGGAGACTCCGGGAGGCCCGGCTTACGAGCACCGTGCCGTTGCGGTCAAGCATCTTATGAACAAGGTCGATGACCTGAGCGTCGGACTTGTGCTCTGCGAGAATGATCTCGGGAGTTCCTGTTCGGGACTGGCGACGGTAATCGAGC
>JBBDTL010000049.1:0-1731 GCA_040904465.1 Thermomicrobiaceae bacterium
GCGTACCCGCGCACCTGCGCCAAGGCTCTTCTCAGTGGGTACCGGGTGATCCGCCTCGATGATCTCGAGCCCGTCAGGAGGATCGCCTGATACCGCGAGCCCCCCCTTGGTAATTGCCACAGCGCTGGTCACCCGGTCACCGAGTTGATCGAGCGCGCCGGCGGCCATAGGGATCGACGCTTTTCCTACCGCAACAATGACGAGCTTGCCGCCCATCGGGACCGCCCCATTAATTCCGTCAATCCGCAACTCGTCGCCAAACTTGATCGCCTCGGCGACGAGTTTGCGCGGGTCCAACCGGCTGACCACGTCCCGGAGTATCTGCTGGACGTGCTCCTGCCCCGTTGCCGAGCTCATACCTGGGAATCCTCTCTGCGGCGAACCAGTATGCGTAAATCCGTCATGCTGTGGAACACAAGAGTCAGGCTAATCGACGTAGGTATCCGCGGGTCCAGCGAGCTGATCCAGGACGTCCTGCAAATCTGGAGGCAACGGCGTTTCCAGCTCCAGCGGTCCTCTGTTCCTAGGCAGCTGGAATTGCAGGTAAGTCGCGTGCAGGAACTGCCTCGGGACGGGGACACTGAATCGTTTCCTGCCATAGGTCGAGTCGCCAACGACCGGATGGCCAATGAACGCCAGATGGACCCTGATCTGGTGGGTCCGTCCAGTTTCGATTGTTACGTCGACCAGGGTCGAATCCGCAAAACGCTTGACAACGTCGAAATGGCTAACGGCGGGCCGGCCATCGCGGACGACCGCCATTCGCTTGCGGTTGTTCGGGTCCCGGCTTATCGGCGCGTCGATGGTTCCCTTATTCTCCTCGATCACATCGTGAACAAGGGAAACGTACCGCTTGACGACCACGCGCTCCTGCCATTGCTGCAGCAGGAACAACCTGGCCTCTTCGTTTTTTGCGACAACGATCAGCCCGGACGTGTCCTTATCCAGCCGATGAACGACGCCCAGCCGCTCATTGTTGAATCTGAGGTCGGGACGTATGGCGCGAAGCGCGTTTACGAGGGTGCCGCGTTCATGGCCCGGCGCTGGATGCGTCACAAGCCCTGGCGGTTTGTCAAACACCAGGACGTCATCATCCTCATAAATAATCGGGATCGGCAAATAGTCCGGCGGGAGATCGTCCGGTTCCTGCACAGGAGGCAGCAGAATTTCGACTTTGTCCCCCCAGCGAACCCGACGAGCCGGCTTGACCTCTTCACCGTTGATGCGGATATCACCGGACTTCATCAATTGCTGGGCATATGATCGGCTGATGTCGTTCATCCGCTCGGAAATTACTCTGTCAAGCCGGCCGCCATCATCCTCATCCAGAACGTCGAGCACAATCCGGACCGCATCCTTCGCGATACGACTCATGATCGGGATTCCCGTGTGTCAACAGGAGCTTCTGGATCCGGGCTTTTCAGCACAGCAGCCCGATCCTCGGCTCGATCCGCATCCTGATGCGACTTTTCAGGATCAGACCAGTCCGGAATGAACAGGAGTACCAGTGCCAGCATCGATACCCCGATGGTGATCGACGCATCGGCGATATTCCAGACCGGGAAAATCGGTCCATCGACAAAGTCCACCACGTAGCCCAGCCGGATGCGATCAATCAGATTCCCGATTGCCCCGCCGAACTGCAGTCCGAACGCAACCGCCAGCACCCGGCTATAAACGATGAGCTTCCAGAATACCGCCGCGAGCAGCGCGACCACGCCGATCGAAACC
>JBBDTL010000050.1:0-10486 GCA_040904465.1 Thermomicrobiaceae bacterium
CCGACAAAGCGCTCCGGTTCCATCCCCAGAAGCTCCATGGAAGAAGGTGACTGGAACCGGCAGATGAAATCATGGTCGAGGACAGTAATCAGGTCCGATGAATACTCAACGAGCGCCCGGAACCGCTCCTCGCTCTCGCGACGCACTTGGTGCAGTCGAAATCGCGCATTTTCCCGGAGCGTGATGATCTGTCGTACGGCGATCAGCAGGGGGAGCAGTGCCATCACTCCCACCAGCAGTCCCAGCCGATCAATGAACGATGGGACCGTCGCCACCAGGACTGCGATGATTGCAATTCCCGCAGCTGCGAAGGGAAGTACTGCGCGGAGCGGCTCAATCCGGGTAGTGATCGAGGCCGGCTTGAGGCTTCTGTTGAAAATGTCGTAGGAGCGCTGGGGGGCCGTCACGAGCAATGTCTGGCCGACCGACCAGGCTGCGTACGTTACCGCATAGGTCAGCCCGCCTGAGACGTACTGATCACGCGCGGCCAGCGCAGTCCACCAGAGGTCAGTAAAGACCACGAATAGCAGTCCGGCCGCAAGCAGGAGCATCACGCCACCGGACCCTGTGTTCGGGTTGCGGACGAGTATGCTGAAAATCGCGATCAGCGCCAGGATATCGAGCGAGGGGTAAGCGAGCAGGGTAGCTGCTTCACTTGCACCCTCGGCATACTGGAGAAGATCTGGCCCGATGAGATAGTAGCCGACCAGCACCGTCAGACCGATCAAAATGATTCCCGAATCAATCCAGAATTTGAAACGGTCCAGCCGGGATAGCCGCTGAGCTGGAAACAGCAGAATGCCGGTAATGAGCAGAACATACATCCCGAAATAGGCAAAATCGGCCCAGGATGGATATGGCAGCTCTGTCTGGGTAATTTCCGCCATACCCCAGATCGCATCTCCGATGAGCCAGAGCAGAAATGAGAGGGCAATGGCGATCCAGGCTCCCCGCGTCCGGCCATCAGGTGAGGCTGAAAAGGCGGTTCGCACCGCGAAGATAATACCGGCAACCATGACCGGCAGGAACCCGAGCTCGCTCACAAACGTATAGGTGCGTTCGCTGCCCCATTGAAAAATGAGCCATGGGATGTAGACCGCCACGTAGCCGACGATGACGGCGAACAGGACGTTGCCCCAGTCTGAGGTCCACGGCCCTCCGTTATGCGGCGATACCGATTGTCGACTTTCTGCGCTCGCTACTGTCAATATAATATCCGTGCACTACGAGCATAGGAAGACGCGAGAATTCCAGGGACCTGATTCCAACTTGCGGGAAGCTGAACCATTTACAGTCAGCATATCCGACGAAGTCACCGGTTCCCATGACGACAAGGTCCTGTACCAACTAATACTTTCGTCGGACTCGCTGAATTTCGTTCGGGTAATCTGCGCACGACCCTTTTCACTGTTTGACGAATCGTAGATGGAGTAGTTAACTGAGTTGTCAGAGGCTTCTCCTGATCGACATGAGGAACCGGGGCAACGTGGACCAGCAGCATCAGCGCCAATCAATTGCGCACCAGCAGGCTCCTTACCTGCCGTATTGCGAGCCAACGATCCAGGTGCTGGCGTTCTGGCCCCGCATCTGCAACTGTACCGGCCCCCAGCCGGCCGCTTGACGATCACGCGGACCCTCCGGTTGGGTGCACATTGAACGCCGGAACACGCGGGAAGCGCAGGATTGCGTCATTCCCGCCGGCGACCCTGGACAGACAATCCACTGAGTCTCATTGACGTCAAAACGCGAGAGGTTACAAACCGTTATGTCACATCCGATGGCTATTTTCTATGAACATCCAGACTGGTTCAAGCCACTATTCAAGAAGCTCGAAGATCGAGGTATCCCGCACGAGCATGTGCTAGCGCACGAACATCACTATGAGCCGGACGATTACGAGGTTCCCTACAGCCTCGTCGTCAACCGGGTAAGCCCGTCATCCTATCTGCGGGGGCACACCAGCGCGATCTTTTATGCGCTCCAGTATCTGCAGCACCTGGAAACGCTCGGGGTTCCCACCGTAAATGGGTACAAGGCCCATCTGCTGGAAATCTCCAAGGCCCGTCAACTCGGTCTGCTGAAGCGGCTGGGTATCCCGCATCCCCGCTCCCTGGTCGTCAATGCGTCCAGCCAGATAACAGCGGCTGCGACTGAACTTGAGTTCCCGATCATCGTCAAGCCGAATATCGGTGGCAGTGGCGCCGGGATGCAACGGTTCGATTCGATGGATGAGGTACAGGCGGGGGTCAGTGATGGGCTGCTGGATGACGTCTTCGTGCTTGACTCGACCGCGATCGTGCAGGAGTTCCACCCGGCGGTTGATGACACGATCACCCGTGTGGAAGCGCTGAATGGTGAAATCCTCTACGGAATCGATATCCAGAACGACCCGTCGCTCGGGTTCAATCTCTGCCCGGCATCACTGGAGGAACGCCGCGAGCCAGCCCCGCAGGAGAACGGCGAGGCCTGTGTCACACAAAGCCGGAGCGCTTCAAAGGCCAACCCTCCAGATGACGTGCTGGAAGCGACCCTGGCGATTTTCCACGAAGCCCAGATTGATATCGGCGGGGTGGAGTACCTGGTCAGTCAGCGAGACGGCCTGATCTACTTCTATGACATCAACGCCGTGTCGAACTTCGTCGCCAACGCGCCCGACGTTGTCGGATTCGATCCATTTGAAAACTTCGCGGACTATCTTCAGATGCGGTATGAAGCAGCGGTTCGAGAACCTGTCGCCGCAGGGGGCGACGACTAGCTGGAACCCGGCCCGGGCGGTCATGCGTGGCCGCCCGGCTTCTACGGCCCGACTCACTCCGCCTCGATATCACGTACCATTCGGACATGAAAGATCTAATGCCTGGATGGGCAACTTCCCGGTTCGAACTCAATCACGTCACTGTCGATGGAGAAGTGGTCCCGTACCTCGTCGGAGGAGACGGACCGGCCCTGCTGATGATCCACGGGATGACTCTCTCGCTTGACTGGTGGCAACTCGTCGCGCCCGATCTGGCGCGGCATTTCTGTGTCTACCTGATCGATCTGCCCGGATTCGGGCGCCTCGGCCACCTTGAGTCGACGGACTCTATTCAGGAGTTCGCCGACTGGCTGCACAACTTCATGGAAGAAGCGGGGCTCGATCGGGCGCATCTGCTTGGGCTCTCGCTTGGGGCCATCATTGCACTCCAGGTGACGGCTGACCATCCAGAGCGAGTCGATCGACTAATCCTCCTCGCCCCCGCCATGCTTCGTCCTCGCAAGTCGCTCTTCTCACACGGTCTGGGCTGGCTGAGAGTTCTCCCGGAAGTACCGCGATGGATGATACCGCTGGCACTCCGCGACGCAAGCTGGGCTGATCTTCAGGCAGTCTGGCATTCGGGCCAGGATCTTCTGGAAGAGGATGTCCGCGATCGGTTGTCCGCTATTCGAGCAACGACGCTGGTGGCGGTCGGCAACAACGACCCGATACTTTCAATCTCGCAGGCCGAGGCACTGGTCGAAAAACTTCCGGATGCCCGCCTGGTTGTTCTTCCCGGAGCAGGCCATATGCCGATGATTTCGGACCCGGGACGGTTGAACCAGGAAATCCTCCGCTTCCTACGGTCTGATTCCTGCTCAGGTTCCGTGTAAGAATTGGGCCGCGCCAGCGAGCAACACAGTCATGGATCGAGATGTTCGGCCCGTGAGATTCCATGCAGAGATCTTGCATCGATACGGCCCCAGGAGGCAGCCAATGAGTATGGAACATCCCGTACTACTCCCGCCGGATGATCTGGAGCTGGAGCGAACCGATAACAGCCCGCCGCTTACCGTCGGTCGGTGCCAGCTCCTCGGTCACAACGTCGCCCCCGACGGAAAGGCAAATCCGATCGATTTCGACGACCCGTACTTTGTATTCGTCTATCAACACGGGGATCTCTTCTTCGTTGTCCGGGGGTTGAATCCGGAGATGATGAGTGGCGAACAGGTCGCGGCCGGCGAAGCGCGGCAGCTACTGGCAGAACTCCCTTACAGGGCAGCCTGAGCGGGATTCAGAGAAAATGGGTTCCATCAGGCAATGCAATCCCGTATGCTAGGTAATATATCGGAGCGGATGCTCACAACCGCTGGATATATTTTTCGGGACATGACCAGTTAAGGGCAGGATGGAAACTGATGACCAGCGCGGAATTCATACATAACGCCTGACCTGACAACGACGGGCCGTGTGCCTGTCGCAGATCAGGAGTAGGGAGATGACCGAGAAAAAGCCGCTCTTCTCTATGGCGATGATGCGCTGGGGCATTGTGGTGGCGGCGACCCTGGTACTGGCGGTCGCGGCAGGTGGCCGTTTTCTGATCGGCATCGTCTTCGATCAGGTACGCGAAACGTTCACGATCTCCCACGGTACGCTTGGCCTGGTCGTTACGCTCAACGTGCTGGTTATCGCCGTTACCCAACCGCTCATCGGCTGGCTGGTAGATAGGGTACCCGCGAGGTATGTCACCGGTGGTGGGATGGCACTGGTCGGTATCGGCCTCATCCTCACCGGCGTTTCCCAGACGCTCTTTTCGCTGTTTTTCGGCTACGGACTGATTGTCGCGCTCGGACTGGCCGCCGTCAGCCCGGTCGCCGTGACGCCGGTCGTCGCCGGCTGGTTTCAGAAGCAGCGGGCAACCGCGCTCTCAATCGTCAGCGCCGGTGGCTCGATCGGGCAGCTGGCAATCGTCCCAGCCCTGACCGTCACGGTCGGCACGATCGGCTGGCAGAGCGCCTACGTTTACCTCGGGATCGGTCTCGCAGTCATCGGTGGTCCGCTCCTGCTCCTGCTCTTGCGTGAACGGGAGGAGGCGACCGACGGAACCAGCGATGCCGGGTTCGGCTGTGCGGTTCAGACTGCCCTGAAATCCCGATCCTTCTGGATGCTCGGCTGGGGGTTTCTCGTCTGCGGCATGACGATGTCATGGGTGATGACGTTTTTCGTTGATTACTCCCTCACCGCTGGTCTCACCCGCAACAACGCGGCGGTCGGCCTTTCGCTGATGGGAGGCATGAGCATCCTGGGCTCACTGATGATGGGCTGGTGGGCCGACAAGGTCGACAAGCTGATCCCGCTCTCGGTGACGTACCTCCTCCGGGGTAGCGGGTTCGCGGTCCTGTTTCTCGCCGGTGGGAGTTTCCCGGTCATGTTGATCGCGATGACAATGATTGGAATTTCCTGGACCGCAACCGTCCCGCTGACATCTGCCGTCAGCGCTGATATTTACGGACGGCTGCGGCTGGGCACTATCTTCGGGATGATGTTCGCCATCATGCCGCTCGGCTCAGCCATCGGATCGGCGGCCGCAGGGTTCCTTTATGATCTGAGTGGTTCCTACGCCATCTCGATCTGGATGAATGCGGCGATCGGCATTGCGGCAGGCATCGTGGTCTATCTGGTTCACTCGGCGCCATTGTTCGAGCGCACCTACCGGCAGGCGGGTACGACCCCGAGCAGTCCGGACGTAGTACATGCGGATTAACCGTGACGGACATCAACGTCGGCAAGGATCGCGACTCCGGTCACGCTGAGTTCCGGCGCATCGGGCGGCAGATCGGGCTGCGATTCCGTTTCATCCTGAAAGTCCGCCAGGAGCGGGACACCGTTCACGGTGATCCGCCAACCCCGCGGGACGAATACTGTGAGATCGCCCATCAGACAGAAAACATCCACCTGCGCGCCTCCGGGATCGAGCGTTGCGCCACGGAGATCGAGTTTCATTTCACCAAGCAACGATGTCAGCGAGGCACTGCGAAAGGCAACGGCTTCACTGCGCACGTGTTGTTCACTCATGGCGCTGAAGAGATTGAGCCGGTCATTGCGGTCGGGAGCCCTCCCGCCACCAAACCCACGAATCACCAGGCTCAAGCCGGCACCGATCAGCACCAGCGGGATGATGAGCTGCCAGAGGGAGACATCGAGAATATCCAGCGTTGCCATTAGCAGAACGAAACCGATTGCGACAAGGATCCCGCCACCGGTCCAGGAGCGCGGGCTGCCGAACATCGCGAGCAGGCCCAGCGCCACCAGGACGAGCGGCCACCAGTCACTGAGGATTTCGCCCGCCGGCACCACGTCAGCCGCATCCAGCAGGAACACGATCCCGCCAAGAATCAGCAATATTCCAATCACCGCGCGCGATCTATTCACCGCCGCTTCTCCTCCCAGGTATCAGCTCGCATCGTGTTTCACTTCAACGCCACCAAAGAGCGCGACACCGCTCACAACCAGTTGCGGGGCGCCCGGCTCGGGTTCAACCGATCGATCGACGCTGTCCTCATATGCCGCGAACAACGGCATTCCGGTTACCGTCACCCGCCAGCCGCGAGGGACGATAACGTTGATTCCGCCGAACGCGGAAAACGTTTCGATACCAGCACCGTCCGGGGCCAGATGCGCCTGTCGCAGATCCAGATCGATGCCCCCGAACAGTGCGGTCAACGAACCTCCGGAAAATGATTCTGATCGAGCAACGGTAGTCTGTCCGCCGAAGATGGCGAACCCGTTGATACGATCACCCGCGTCTCCCGATGCGGTGACGCCGGAACGCATCAGCAACACGCCGATGCCTACAGCGATAAGCAAGAGCGGCAAAAACAGTTCCCCTGCCGTTACCGGTAGCAACTCCAGTGACGCGGTCAACAGCAATAACCCGAGAATGATGATTATTCCGCCACCGATCAGCGACCGTGATGGCCCGAACAGCGCGGTCACCCCAAAGGCGATGACAATCAGGGGCCACCAGGATTCAATGATCGAGCCGGCGTCGACGTAATCCTCAACATCGAGCAGGAAGAGGATACCGCCGGCTACCAGGCCAATACCCAGCAGGAGCCTGCCCGGGTTATTCATCTCACCCATCCGTTCCATGACGGCGAATAGATCACTGTAAACACACTGATTGTTGTCGTTCAGCATTCCCTGTCAAGCTTCGTGATGGGTTCCCCCAGTCACGTGCCTGTCCACAGAGTGCCACTGAAGCAGTCTCGCTTCAGTGGCAGCGGCTTCCATCTGGTTGCAACTCCGTATCAGTTTTTCGGTGAAACATCCCGGCGTGGTGATGCGTCTTTCACCCGGATGTGGGATTATGCGCCAGGTGTGCCAGCGAGACACCGCGCCCGCGGCACCGATCTGATTCCCCATCAGATCATATTGCGCGACAGGTACAGGGAACGGGAGAAAACATCATGGTTAAACGGACGGTGCTGGCGGCGCTGATCGCGCTGACGGCGGTGCTCGGGTCGATCCCGGCGTCAGAGAACTCGGCCTCCGCACAGAGCTACGCCCCCGGACCGGAAGAGGTCTACTTTTCGCCAACCGGTCAATACCTCGAAGGAGAGTTCCTCGAGTTCTGGTGGGAGTATGGCGGCATGCCGGTCTTCGGCTATCCGGTCAGCCCGGAGCTTGAGCAGGACGGCATGACCGTGCAGTACTTCGAACGCGCGGTGCTTGAGAAGCATCCGGATAATCCGCCTGAGTGGCAGATTCTGCTTCGCCGTCTTGGTGACCATGCCATAACCGATGAACAGCGCCAGCAGCCGGCGTTCCAGAAAACTGACGCGGCCGAGACCGGCATGTACTTCGAAGTGACAGTCACAACCTCCGCTACGGGTTCCTGGAGCACTGGGAGAAACATGGCGGAATCCGGATTTTCGGCTTCCCCCTCAGTGCCGAATTCACTGAGAACGACCTGACGGTCCAGTACTTCGAGCGGGCGATCTTTGAATACCACGCGGACAACCCGCCGGAGTGGCGTGTTCTTCAACCACTGATCGGCGCCCGGGCTGCTCGTGAAGATGATGTCGATACCGAACGGCGAGAGAAACAGGACGACGTTCCAGAGTATCACCCGAATCTCTGGCGTCAGCCGTTGCCACCGGTTGTCTATCTCACGTTCGACGACGGGCCAGACCCGACCTGGACCCCGCAGGTTCTGGACATCCTGAATGACTTCGATGCGGAAGCAACGTTCTTCGTGCTCGGACAGCTGGCAGAGCTGCGTCCAGGGTTAATCCAGCGAATCGGCAACGAGGGACATACGATCGCAAACCACGGCTACGACCATACGTCGATGGCTGGAATGTCGTTCTCGCAGTTTCAATGGCAGGTGCAGGCCACGGAGAACGCGGTGCGTGGCGCGGGCGGGCAGATTGCTCCGTGTCTAAGACCACCCTATGGCGCAGTCGACGGCAACACCTGGCCCTTCGCGAGCATGCTGGGATACGAGGTCGTGCTGTGGGATGTCGACCCGCGGGACTGGGCCAGGCCGGGCGCCGGGGCTATTGCCGACCGGGTCGTGCACAACACCGGGCCGGGGAGCGTCGTACTCCTTCACGATGGCGGGATAGATCGTTCCCAGACCGTCCAGGCGTTGAGACCGATCCTGCAACGCCTGTCCGACCAGGGATACCGGTTTGAAGCGATGTGCACCTGAGCCTGAACCCGATAGCTCGTCCATCACGGTAGCGATGGTCACGGAATTCACGAGAGCATCGCTCGGGCATCACATTACCAGCGGCATCCCCGGGCGATACACTCGTGCTCTCAGGAAAGGATCTGTCATGGCTGAGCAATCATCGACAACTGGCAAGACCTTTGATCCGCGACCCTACCTGCGGACGATCAACACGGAGGGCCGCCAGACCGAGTACCTGGACGTTCGCTGGCGGCTGGTGTGGTTACGGACAGACCACCCGAATGCCCGCATCACCACTGAGCATGTGGCCCTGGACGAGGACTCGGCCGTATTCCGGGCAATGGTGCAGATACCAGGTGGAGGATGCGCCACCGGGCACGGGAGTGAAACGCGCGAGGACTGGGACGATTTCATCGAGAAAGCCGAGACGAAAGCGATCGGGCGGGCACTTGCGGCACTGGGTTACGGTACGCAGTTCGCCATCGATTTCGAATCCGATGCCGACCCTTCAAAGAAGCCCTCCCGGGCTGCCTCTTCCGACGAACGGCGCAGCCGGCGTGATGGCGGTGAGCAGCGATCGTCCGACGGTTCGTCAGGCCGCACGCGCGAGCCGCTGCCCGGCAATCGTGAGGAATGGGACGTGTTCTGGCGCTGGGCGCGCTCGATGGGATACCAGAACCGGCAGCAACTGGAAGAGCTGTTCGAGCATCCGCTGGATGGCATGACTCCCCGTGAAGTTCGTGAGGAGTTGAACGACTACCGCCAGCGCAATAATCTGGAGACTGAAGCGGAAATCGACGACGACTCCGATCAAAATGGGTAGCATCCACGTGACAGGAAAGGAACACAGTTGAAGGTACTGATCTCGGCCGATATGGAAGGCACCGCCGGCATCGCTGTCTGGCCGCAGGTTGTCCCGCCGGACCTCATTACGTACGGGAGCCCTGCGCCGGCCGAATACGAGGCATCACGCCGCTTGATGGTACAGGAAGTCAACGCGGCGATCCGCGGGGCAAGAGCCGCCGGAGCGACGGAGATTATCGTCAACGATTCACACGACGGAATGCGTAACCTGATCCCGGCCGAGCTCGACCCCGACGCCTGGCTGATTACCGGCAACGAAAAGCCCCTGGTGATGGTCTGTGATGTCGACCAGGATGTCGATGCGCTGGTATTTACCGGGTATCACGCCCGGGCCGGAACCCAGAACGGCGTCCTGGCGCATTCGTTTACCACCTGGATCCTGGACATCTGGATCGGAGATACCCAGGTTGGAGAACACGGATTGAACGCGGCCGCGGCCGGTCACTGGAACGTGCCAGTTGTCGCTGTCACGGGAGACGAGGCTGCCGTTCTGCAGACGCAGGAGCTGGTTGGGAACAACTGTGCTGGGGCAATCGTCAAGTACGGCCGTGGCCGTCACTCCGCGAAGCACATGCACCCGACGAAGGCTTGTGACCTGATAGAAGCGGCAGTCAAGGACGGTGTATCACGCGCCGCCGACATCCCGCCGTTCAAGCCGTCATTTCCGGCCACGGTCACCGTCCGGCTCGATACCGCAGCACGGGCAGACGCCATGCAGAAAGTACCGGGAACCGATCGCCCGGCTGGCGACACCGTCAGCTACCAGGCGCGAGATGGCAAGCATCTGATGGAGCATTTCCTGGCAATGATGGCTGCGGCGTAGTCCTCCCGAGGCACATTGTTCGGTCATCGCGAGCCCCCTATTCTGTCCGCCCGAGCGACAGCGAGAGATCTCGGCTCCCGGGCGGACATCCTGGGTAGGGGTGTGAGATTCCTCTCTCCGTTCGGAATGACAGGGGAGAGGGCGTTCGGGAAGACAGAGGGGAGGCAATCAGGATGACAGAAACCTTCACCCCTGTCACCCCGAGCATGCGAGGGGTCTCGGCTCCCGGACGGAGAGCGGGCTAACGGGAGAAAAGGGACTGCCTGTTCGTGGCTACCTTCATGAAAAAGCGTATCCGCCACGCACGTCATTCTGAGTATTCATGGGCTGGCGCCCGCCACCGGGGCATGAAAATAGCTGTCATTCG
>JBBDTL010000051.1:0-1725 GCA_040904465.1 Thermomicrobiaceae bacterium
CGGCGGGCGCGACGCCAGACCGATGGAACAGGCGATCGTCGGCGAAGAGATGGTCCGTGCCAAAGCACCGCCCCCCGTCAACGGACTTGGAATCAGCATCGTCGGGCCGACACTCATACACCACGGGACCGAGGAGCAGAAGAAAGAGCACATCCAGAAGATTCTGACGGCCGAGGAGATCTGGTGTCAGCTCTATTCAGAGCCGAACGCCGGCTCCGATCTGGCGAGTCTGCAGTGCCGAGCGGATATCGAAGGAGATGAGTTCATCGTCAACGGGCAGAAAGTCTGGACGTCCGGCGCCCACAATTCGGACTGGGGGTTGATGCTGGCCCGCACCGACCGCAATGCGCAGAAACACCAGGGAATTTCCTGCATTCTGGTTGACATGTCGTCGCCAGGCGTTGAAGTACGTCCCCTGAAACAACTCAGCGGTTCCCAGGAGTTCAGCGAAGTCTTCTTTACCAATGTACGGGTGCCCGCGGACAACCTTATTGGAGAGATGAATGCCGGGTGGCGCATCGCGCAAACGACGCTCTCTTACGAACGCGGCGGGAATACATTGAGCCGCTACACCCGCATGCAGGAGTCGTTCAACCGCCTGCTGGATGTGGTCCAGACAGTAAAGCGAAACGGCAAATTGCTGATCGATGATCCACAGATCAGGCAGCGACTTGGCAAAGTCTACGCGGATATGGAAGTGCTGCGATACGCATCGCTGAGAATTCTCAGCCGTCTGGAACGCGGGGAGCGTCCGGGGCCGGAGGCATCCATCGCAAAACTGCACTACTCCGAGCTCGACAAGGTAATTCAGGAAGTGTTTCTCGATATCCTCGGTCCCTACGGGCAGCAAATCGCGGGTACCCCGGAACAAATCGAACTCGAACCTGATACTGATCCGTTTGAACCAGGTTCCTGGGCGTACTCATTCGCCTGGTCGCGCGCGGGGACCATCTACGCCGGGTCATCTGAGATTCAGAAGAACATCCTTGGAGAACGTGTGCTCGGACTGCCCAAAGAGGTCAGGGCCGACCGGGTCCAGTCCGCGGAGAAATCCAGATCCGGCGGAAACGGAGACAGCTAGCCATGCAGTTTGATTTCAACGAAGACCAGATCATGCTTCGCAACCTGATCCGTGAATTTATGACGGATCAATGCCCATCCAGCCACGTTCGGGCGATGATCGACAGCCAAACTGGATTTGACCGGGAACTCTACCGGCAATTTGTACAGCTCGGGATCCTGCCCTTTCCCGAGCAGTATGGCGGCGGCGATCTCGGTATGGTCGAGCAGTCGATTATTCTGGAAGAGATGGGACGTGTTCCCTACCCTGGCCCTTATTTCGCGTCGGTTATCCTGGCAGGTTACGCTCTGCACCTGAGCGGCGACGAGAACGCAAAGGCTCGCTATCTTCCCGATCTCTGCAATGGGGATTTGATCTTGACCCTGGCCCAGACCGAAGACGACACCGGCTGGACCGCGGACGCGATCGAAACAGTGGCTGAGATTGCGGACGGCAGCGTCACATTGCGAGGGCGGAAAAGGTTTGTTCCTTTCGCCGAAGCAGCCGATGTCATCCTGATAGTTGCGCGGACTTCTGGAATGTCCGGAACGGACGGCATCACGCTTGTCGCAGTTCCCTCGGATGCTGCGGGTCTCTCATTTGGTCACGAGATGATGTTCGACGTTACCTCGCGAACAGCGACCGTTAACCTCGACGGAGTCTCC
>JBBDTL010000052.1:0-1703 GCA_040904465.1 Thermomicrobiaceae bacterium
CCATCTGCATCAGTGCCTTGATCATGTCCTTGCGGACCTCGGTGCCACGGTCGGTTGAGAGATCGAAATAGCCACCGCTATCATGGGGAGATGGAGAGATGATCTGTCCCCGATCGTCTTTCTCCAGCAGGAAGAACTCCGGCTCCGGGCCGGTGTTGAACTTGTAGCCGAGTTTGGCGGCGCGCTCGAGCTGGCGCAGGAGGACGGCTCTCGGATCACCAGGGAAAATGTCACCGTTTGGGTTGTGAACCCAGCAGATCACCCGGGCCGTGACGTTCTTCTCACGCTCCCAGGGGATAACGGCGAATGTGGACAGGTCCGGCATCAGGAACATATCGCTCTCAGCGATACGTGCAAAACCGGCAATCGACGAACCGTCGAACCACTGGCCGTTTTCAATAACTTCCGGGAAAACTTCGACCGGGATCGCCACACTCTTGACGATGCCCATGACGTCGGTGAATTGCAGATTTACGAACTCGACGCCCTCTTCTTCACATTTGCGAAGGATTTCGTCCCCGCTTGGCATGTGTGATGTTGCGCCGATGGTAGTCGTATCGATCATCGTGGCTGCCCTTTCTGCCGTTCGTTGACCGGCCTTGCTCTGAAAGATGCCGGGCTTCGTTGCCCGGCAATACGAGATGTAACTTCACATCCCGATACCAAAGGCTACCGACAGCGAGCGAACAGAACTACGGGCTCAAGCATCAAGTTCCCGCCGGTTTCTTGTGCAATATGCACAAAAGGCGGTCAACTCGCCGCGGAACGGTGTTGCTGGTCGTATTCCGACTTCGGGTCGTCGATGATTTTGTGTTTCAGTCGATAGAGGATACCGCCGAGGATTCCGACCCCGCAGAGTGATGCGCTCAGGATCACCGCGCCGGGCACCGACCAGTATTCTGCCAGTGACCCGATAAACAGGTTTCCAATAGGTGCCGTCCCCTGAAACAGGAAAATGTAGACTCCCATCACCCTGCCTCGCATCTCCGGCGGCGCCAGGAGTTGCAGCCGGGAATTTGCGGTCGCCGTAAAGACGATACTGGCAGCCCCGAGCCCGACAAGCAGCACGACAGTGAGCGGCAAAGCGGTTGAGATGCCGACTGCCGCCAGGAAGATCGTGAACGAAATGCCGCCAGCCATGAACATCTTCTCAGTAGGGTGGCTGATGTAGGCGACAAACAGTGCGGCAGCAACTGAGCCGACGGCCATCGCTGATGTCAAACCACCGAACCCGAGCGCTTCAGTCTCCAGGACATATCGGGCGATCAGCGGCAGAATCAAACTGAAGTTGTAGCCGAACAACCCGACGAACGCCATGACAATGATGATCATCAGGACTGGCGGCGTGGTGAGTGAAAAGCGAATGCCGTCCTTGAACTGATCGAGGATATTTCCTTTGAGCTTGTGGTCCACTAGGTGAAGTTCGGAGCCGCGAATCATCAACAGTGCCCCGATGACTGCCGCGAAACTGACGGCGTTGACCAGAAATGGGACCGCCAGCCCGAAGGCGGCGATCATTGCACCACCGATGGCCGGACCGAACATACGGGCTGAGTTGAACAGGCTGGAGTTCAGCGCAACGGCGTTGGCAATCTGATCCCGGCCGACCATTTCGGCGACGAATGCCTGACGTGTTGGGTTCTCCAGCGCCACGGCCATACCGTGAACCGCGGAGAGGGCGAAGACATGCCAGACTTCGATCC
>JBBDTL010000053.1:0-1702 GCA_040904465.1 Thermomicrobiaceae bacterium
TATCGCTCAGCAACCAGATCGATCTCTGTCAGCAGTGCATCGACATAACTCGGGAACTGACTCTGTTTGCGCGCGTAAACATTGAAGTCACAATAGGGGCAGATCCTGGTGCAATAGGGGATGTGGATATAGATGCCGATCGGGGTATTTTCTGGAGCGGGTGCAATCACTGGGGAGCCATTCCGCGTCCGGGCAAATCGTCGACCGTCAAGTATACGATTCAGTGGGTAGCGGGGGCGGCCCGACGGAAGCCAGGCCGCGTTTTCTGAGCGTCGATTTGACAACGTTCTATGAGAGCTTGACGACCCCGATGCTGTCCTTCGTAGTGATCTCCGTGCCAAAAGGCTTCGAGAGCTCGGTCATCCGCTCCAGAATTTCCCGCCCGTGAGAAGGGGAGGCGAGTCGAGGGACGCCCCGATCTGGCAGTGGTTGCCCCGGCCCCAGCGACAGGGGGTGCAGCTTGATATCGGCGATTTCACCATCGACGAAACGGCACATCGGCAGCACGGTCTCCCAGTAGCTATCGTCAGCCGCGAAACTGCGTGTCTCATTGGCGTTTACCTGACGAAACAGATCGACCGCGCTGGCGGAAGGATCCACGTTCAGGGAGGTGTAGTCGTCAGCTGGCATGTGCTGGATTGTCTCGTGCTGGAAAATGAAGTTGCCGAGCGAGTAGAAGATCGGCTTTCCCTTGTAGATTTCGAGGCCTCGGAGTTTGTGCGGGCCGTGACCGATAACGATGTCCGCGCCGGCATCGATGCAGGCATGGGCGAACTCGATGATGAAGTCGGCTGGCTCCCACATCTCGTTTTTCGGTTCGTGGGCGTGGATGCTGGCAATCGTCAGGTGCGAGACTGCCGCGGCATCGCTGATCGACTTCGTGTTGCCTGTCATATCGCCCTTGTGCGCCTCGGTCCGGATATCGAACTCATCTCCGACGATAAAGGACCGGTCTGCCAGCACAAGCTCGCCATCGCGCTTTGGTGGCTGTCCGAATCCCATGCCGATTCGCCATTGCAGCCATTTCTCCGCGCCGGTTCGCTCGGCGATGCGCTTGATCGCGTCGTAGTGTTCCTGATCAACGACGAAGAGCCGGTCGAACCGTTGCGGGTTGACGCCTGGGCGTCCGGGGACATCCGGGCGCTGCTCACCTGCATACTGTCCCGCGCCGAAGGTCGATGCGCAGCCCATCAGGCCGGCCCGGCCGCTGATCGTATCCAGATAGGCCGGTCGACGTGCTTCGGCCAGATGCTTGCCGGCTCCGGCAACCGCGAAGTCGTTTTCTCGCAGCACGCGCAACGTCTCCAGGCAGCCATGCTCGCCGTAGTTCAATGTGTGGTTGTTGGCGAAGGCGGTCAGGTTGAACCCCATCTTTCGGATGTCTGCCGCCATACGTGGCTCGGTCGACAGGTTTCCACCGCCACTATCGACGACGGGCGAGCCTTCGAAGTTGCTCATTACGATCTCGGTGTTGGTGAACGAGACGTCCGCCGAACGGATGAGTTCCAGCATCTGCTGATACTCGGCATCCCGATACTCCGGCATCCGTCGGGAGACAAGCGAGTCCCCAGTTGCAGTGAATGTCATCTCGCGAGCCATAGAATTGTCCCTTCGTATACCTTCATGATCATGCCCCACCATGAATGATGGGGCTAAGCTGCCGAGTTTTGGTGCCGCATTTGAGCCCGGTGCTTCAGCGCCG
>JBBDTL010000054.1:0-10243 GCA_040904465.1 Thermomicrobiaceae bacterium
GGGACTGATCCGATCGCGACATCGACTCTGACTCTGGCGATCGACCGGCTCGCGAAAGAGAGACGGGCCGCTATCGCGTTTATCGAGCCAGATTCGTCATTCACCTCCTCGTTGCCAACTCAAGGGGCGCTTGCCTGGACCGCATCCGAGGTTGAGCTCCAGCCATTGCGCACGATAAAAGTGCGAGTTGACCAGAGCGATGATGAGATCCTGGCAGCGATGAAGAACAAGTCGCGATACAACGTGCGCCTTGCTGGGCGGCGCGGCGTGACGGTTCGTCAAGGGCGTATCACCGAAGTCGCTGCATTTTATGAGCTGTTGCTGGAGACCAGCGAGCGAGATACGTTTGGAATTCACAGCGTTGAATACTATGCTGACATGCTCGACGTCTTCGGGGAAAATGCCACTCTGCTTATTGCCGAACGGGAAGGCGCCATCGTAGCCGGAGCAATCGTCGTTCAACAAGGCGACGAGGCGATCTATATGTTCGGCGCGTCGTCAAAAGCGTCCCAGCGACATATGCCGACTCATTTGCTGCAGTTCGAGGCGATGAGATGGGCTCGTGAGCGTGGTTGCACCTGGTACGACCTCTGGGGAATTCCGCCGACGGATGAGCCTCCTGCGGAAGCGGCCGACGGTGACCTCAATGTCCGAACAGGGCTTTGGGGCGTCTATCGGTTCAAGCAAGGCTTCGGCGGCGAGAACGTTTCGTATCCCGGGGTGTTTGAACGGCAGTACTATCCGACACTCGTCAGCCTGTGGCGACGATTTCGATCAGGGCCAGGCGCATGAAACCGGAAGGTAAGACAGCAGGTGAGCTCCTGGATGCTGCCGGTGCCAAGCTGGTGACCGGCGATCCCGAAGTTGCTGTGACCAGTATCCACTACGACTCTCGCCAAGTTGAGCCAGGCGGGCTGTTTATCGCGCTTCGGGGAGGCTACGCAGATGGACATGCATTTCTGACAGACGCGCTGGAACGCGGCGCTGTGGCGGCTCTTGTGGAGGATAGTTCAGAAGCCAGTGCATTTCTGGCATGTGGCGTCGTGGAGAACACGCGTGCAGCGCTTTCTCCGTTATCGGCCAGATACTTCGACAATCCCGGGGACCACCTGGGGGTGATCGGGGTAACCGGTACCGACGGGAAAACCACGACGACCTATCTGATTGACGCAATACTCCGCTCGAACGGGCTTCGGACAGGTCTGGTCGGAACAGTATCTATAAGAATCGGCGACTCAGTCGTCGATCACGATACCAGACAGACGACCCCCGAATCGCTGGAAGTCCAGCGCCTGCTCGCTGAAATGCGATCAGAGTCAGTCAACTGGGCAGTTCTCGAAGCAACCTCCCACGCGCTCGCACTTTATCGACTTGACGATTGCCCATTTGATATTGCCGTCATTACCAATGTGACGAGGGAGCACCTCGATTTCCACGGGTCCGTAGATGCGTACCGCCAGGCAAAAGCTCAGCTAATCCGTCGAGTCGAAAAAGGTACCGGGAGGCCGTATCCACGAGGAGTCGTGGCAAATCTCGATGACGAGGGTTCCCGAACTATCGCCGAATCGTCGACCATTCCGGTCCACTGGTTCAGCGTGGAAGACAGTACGGCCGATCTCTTCGCCAGCGATGTTCAGGTTCATGCTGAGGGCACACGGTTCAAGCTCACCTCCGGGGCCGGATCGGTTGAGATCAATTTGAAACTAATTGGCGGCTACAACGTCTTTAATGCAATGGCCGCTGCGGGGGCAGGCCTTATAACCGGATTGGACCTTGACGCGATCAGGGACGGGCTGGAATCGTTGCCCTATGTGCCCGGACGAATGCAACGCATAGAGTGTGGGCAGCCATTCAGCGTCATCGTCGACTACGCTCATTCTCCAGCTTCACTGGAAGCGACGCTCAATCTGGTACGGTCGGTCACGTCCGGTCGAGTCATCGTGGTGGGCGGAAGCGCTGGCGAACGTGATCGAGGCAAGCGGCAGTTGCAGGGACGCGTAAGTGCAGAACTGGCCGATCTGGCGATCTTTACATCGGAGGATCCACGCTTTGAGGCACCCGATGTGATCATCGCAGAGATCGCAGAAGGGGCTGAGAGTACCGGGGCGGTCAGCGGGCGGGATTTCCTGACGATCGAGAGTCGACAAGAAGCGATTCGAACGGCGGTCGAACTTGCTGAACCGGGTGATAGCATTCTGCTAGCTGGAAAAGGTCACGAGACGTGTATGATCTACGAGGATAAGCGTATTCCCTGGAACGAGGCATCGGAAGCGAAGCAGGCACTCAAATCTCGGGGATTTTCCGCAGTCAACCCAGAGATGGAAGGTTCAGCGTGACCCGAGCGAATTTCATGATTTGCAAACTGCTCATCGCAGTGGGACTACTCACGGTTATCGCTGCATGTGGCGAAATCGAACCTGAAGTCGACTCCCGATTCGAAGCTGGTCAGCAGCCAGAGGGTCGCATTCTGTTCGCTGCCAGCGGGGATATCCACCTCTGGGACGGTTCCTCTGAACGCCTGACCGATTACGGCGACGCTTCGGCACCCGCCTGGTCCGAAGACGGTGAAGAGTATCTCTTTGTCCGGATGGGCGACGCGTACTCGGACCTGGTGCTCGCCGAACCCGATTCCAGCAGCACACAGCGAGTCACTGCGAACCAGCCTAACTCGACTCCTGGAAGTGAGGAGTACCTGGCGCGGGTTTCATGGGCGTTGGACCCGGTGTGGTCCCCGAGTGGCAATGGGGTGGCCTATGTCAGTGATGCAGGCACCGATAACAATTTCCTCTGGCACAGAAGCACTGCCGCTGGCGATCCCTGGCGAGTTCCATGCTCTCAGCGCTACAACGACAATGTCGAGCGCCCCAGTTTTTCTCCGAATGGAACCAAGATCGTTTTCGCTCAGCGGACGAGCGCTCAGGCGGATATGAACCGCTGGATGGAACTCCGCATTTGTGATCTCAACTCCGGTGAGCTCACTGAACTCGTTGGTGGCGACGCCGGGGATTCGGCGTTTTTCCCGCGGTGGTCCCCGGACGGCGATTGGATTGCCTTCGTTCGCCGTCTCGAAGGACAGACAGATATCTGGGTCGTCCCTGCGGACGGCGGTGAACCGGTACAACTGACAGAAAAGGGAAACGTCACTGCGCCTGAATGGTCGCCCGACGGTGAGTTCATCGCCTTTTTCGAGCCGGACGGCTCGACGTTCAAGGCGTCTGTGATGGGGTTTGACGCCGGAGACGGCGACGAACCTTCGGCTTCCGATCCGGAAGAGTTGTTCAGCGTGGACAATGTTGATCCAGCGTCCGGCATGAGCTGGACTGAATAACGAAAGATACCGAGGCCGGATTCATTTCCGGCCTCGGCAAACCACGCGACGTCTCCGTTTGTCACTCCAGTGAGAACTAGTGATCCTGATCGTCTTCCGGCGGCAGCTCGAGCTGCAGATGGAGCTCGTTCAGCTGCGCGTCCTCTATCGGTGATGGCGCTCCCATCAACAGGTCCTGACCGCTCTGGTTCTTCGGGAAGGCAATTACTTCGCGAATGTTCTGTTCACCGGCCAGCAGCATCACCGTGCGGTCTATCCCGGGCGCAATTCCACCGTGAGGCGGGGCGCCGTATTCGAATGCCCTCAAAAGATGGCCGAACCGTGCTTCAACCTGCTCGTCGTTGTATCCAAGCAGACCGAACATACGGTTCTGAATGGAACGGTCATGGATTCGGATACTTCCGCTTCCGAGCTCGAAGCCATCAAGCGCTATGTCGTAGGATTTGGCCCGCACCTGTGAGGGGTCCGAATCGAGATACGGCACATCTTCGTCCATCGGTGATGTAAACGGATGATGAGCGGCATCCCACCGATTCGCATCCTCGTCCCACTCAAACAACGGAAAATCAAGAATCCAGCAGAACGCGTGGACACTCTCGTCGATGAGGTCGTACTGGTGCGCTACATGGCTCCTGAGTCGTCCCAGCACCTCAGCGGCCGATTCTTCTTTGTCGGCGACAAACAACATCAAGTCACCTGCTGCAGCGCCTGTTGCCTCGGCAAGCCCGTGGATTTCCTCGGAAGTCAGGAATTTTGCGATCGGTGAACGCGCAGTGAGACCTTCATCGCCGCTCTCGAGTGCGATCCAGACCAGCCCTTTCGCGCCGAAGCCTTGAGCAGCCTCCGTTAGTGCATCAACCTGGGAGCGAGGGAGAGCACCTTTGCCGGCGACTGCGAATCCGCGGACCACACCACCTGACTCGACCGTCTTCGAGAAGACGCCAAACTCACTGCCCCTCACCAGATCGCTAACGTCCTGAATTTCCAGTCCGTAACGCAGATCTGGCTTGTCGGTGCCGAACCGTCTTAACGATTCATGGTAACTCAGTCTCGGAAACGGCGTCTCTTTGATCGGCTTGCTGGCCAGCTTCCCGAACATCTCGAGATAAAGGCCCTCTGTCAGTTCGAGAACATCTTCCCGGTCGACGAACGACATCTCAAGGTCTAGCTGAGTAAACTCTGGCTGTCGATCAGCTCTGAGATCCTCGTCACGGAAACAGCGGGCAATCTGGTAGTAGCGATCAACGCCGCTGACCATAAGCAACTGCTTCAATTGCTGTGGTGACTGAGGCAGTGCGTAGACTTCACCCGGATAGAGGCGGCTCGGTACGACGTAATCTCGTGCGCCTTCTGGAGTGCTCTTGACCATTATCGGTGTTTCGATCTCCAGAAAGTCCCGGGCGTCAAGATAGTCGCGGATCACCTTGATTGCGTGATGCCGCAGTTTAAGGTTTCGCTGCATACGCGGGTGTCGCAGATCGAGATACCGATAACGCAATCTCAGCGATTCATCGACATCCGATTCTTCGTTTACATAAAATGGCGGCGTCTTCGAAGGGTTGAGAATCTCAATAGAGGAGACAACCACCTCGATCTCGCCGGTGGTCATGTTCGCGTTCTCAGTACCTTCCGGCCGCCGGTTAACCTCGCCGGTTACCGCAATCACGTACTCCCCACGGATACCCTCGGCGATTTTGTGGGCCTCAGGAGAATTCTCCGGGTTCGCGACGACCTGGGTAATTCCGTATCGATCTCGAACGTCGAGAAATATCAGACCACCATGGTCACGACGGCGATTGACCCATCCTTTGAGGGTGATCTCGTCGCCAATGTTGCCCGCGTTGAGCTCGCCACATGTTGTATATGAGCGTTGCACTCGGGGCGCTGTCTCCTGCATGGTCGGTCCTCCCGGTCCGTACTACCCGTCGTCGTCAAGTTGTCAATTGTTCGTTATTGGTTGAGAAATGTCCAGTCAGTGCGCTTTTGCCTCGGAGGCGGAAAACGCTGCAACCGCGCGTTCAAAGGCCTGCGTCCAGGCTCGCGCCGCAGCTTCGGTGTCGATACCCTGTTCCTGGGCGGCAGTGACCAGGTGCACGAGTTGATCGACCAGTAACCGCTCCTGCTCGTCCTTGACCGCCAGATTCGCGCTCGCCTGGAATTCGAGGACGCGCTCGGTAGCGAATTCGCTACGATTTGCCCGCTTAATGACACTCTGCAGCCGCATGAGCGCCGGGAGTGACGCCGGAATATCGCCCAATGGGGATGCTTTCTTGTCCTCGGGGTGTGCAGCCCGCTCTTCCCGTTTGATCTCATCCCAGGTTCGCACGACTGCGTCAGCATCGTTTGCAATGCCTTGAGCAAATACGTGCGGGTGTCGCCGAACGAGCTTGTCGATGAGCGTCTGGATTACATCCTCCAGAGAAAACGCATGCGATTCACGAGTAATCTGGCAGTGGAGATATGCCTGAAGGAGGAAATCACCCATTTCCTCACGCATTGCGTTGTGATCATTGGCCTCGATGGCCTCCAGCAACTCGTAGGACTCCTCGATGAGATTGCGGCCAAGTGACACGTTGGTCTGCTGCCTGTCCCAGGGGCACCCATCAGGTGCTCGGAGTCGAGCAACAATGCGCTGCAGGTCGTCCGGAGTTTTCTGGAATCTGTCTTCCCTGGCCAACGGCAGCACAAGATAACATGGGTAGTGCGTGGCTTCCTGCCCAAGTTCCGACAGTGGAATCAGGGACTGCTCCGGGTCACCATGCATCGGAATGAGTCGAACTTCCGTACTGGCGCGGTAGCGGCTAGCCAGAATCTCGGCGATGAACGCGCCGTTGGCCCCGGGGACAACATTGGTAATAACCGTCGATTGGTTACTCGAAACCGGGAGCCGGCCCGATTCAAACGGGGCGCTCCGGGCAACATCCATCAATGTCAGGGCATCTACGAACGCGGGCGGTGCCTGTCCGATCGCTAGAACCTCGGTCAGGACAACTGGCAATGGTTCATCGTAGAGTTCGAGATCGATCCGCCCGGCTGAATCTTCGCCCAGGAGAAACTGCATAGTCGCATCGCCGAGCATCGGATGCCCGGGGACGACGTAGCAAACCTGATTCTCGATCGACGCATCGTTCAATCGTGCGAGGAGATTCAATCCCCACTCTGAAGTCCAGAAATCACTATCGTTCTGCAGTTCATCGAGATAGGCAATCGGTGCAACTGTCGACTCATAGTCGCGCAGTTCGGATCTTGAAACGATGGGGAATTCCGGCAGATGATCACGGTGTTCAGCGGATATCACCGTTAGCCGCAGCGGGTCAGGGCTCACGTCTTACTCATCTCTTTCGATGACCCGTTCAGGCTCAGCACCGCCAGAAATGCTTCCTGGGGAATTTCTACGCTGCCGACCATCTTCATGCGCTGCTTGCCTTCTTTCTGGCGCTCAAGCAGCTTCCGCTTACGGCTGACGTCACCACCGTAGCATTTTGATAGTACGTTCTTCCGCATCGCCTTGACCGTTTCCCGGGAGATGATCCGGCTACCGATTGACGCCTGAATGGGCACGTCAAACATCTGCCGCGGGATAAGCTCGCGCAGTCGCTGGACAAGATCTCGTCCGCGGTAGTATGCGTCGTCGCGGTGGGTGATCATTGAAAGCGCGTCGATCGACTGTCCATTGACCAGCAAATCGAGCTTGACGAGGTTCGATGCCTTGTAGCCCGACACGTGATAATCGAGGCTGGCATATCCCTGAGTGCGCGACTTGAGCTGGTCATAGAAGTCGACGATCAATTCGCCAAGCGGAACCTCGAATGAGAGGTGAACTCGGTGCTCATCGAGATACTCCATGTTCACCAGGTCACCTCGCCGGCTGGTTACGAGCTCCATCAGACTGCCAATAAACTGCGCCGGCGAAAGGATCGATACATCCGCCCACGGTTCCCGGATCTCGTCCACCTCGCCAAGATTCGGCAGCGCAGATGGGTTGTCGATGGCCAGTATTGTGCCGTCGTTCTTGAGTACTTCATACTCGACGCTCGGGGCAGTGGCCAGAAGCTCGAGGTCATACTCGCGTTCAAGACGTTCCTGAATAATTTCCATGTGGAGCAACCCCAGGAACCCACACCGAAAGCCAAACCCAAGCGCGTCCGAAGACTCAGGTTCGAATTCCAGGGATCCATCGTTCAGCTTGAGACGCTCCAGCGCATCTCGGAGCTGGGGGTACTCTTCACCTTCAACCGGGAAAAGACCGGCGAACACCATCGGCTTGGACGGCCGGTAGCCAGAAAGCGCGTGTTCGGCTGGATCGCGCGCCAGCGTGATCGTGTCCCCGACCTGACAATCACCGACATTCTTCAATCCAGTGGCGATGTAGCCCACCTCGCCGGCGGTCAGCTCATCTCGAGCGAGCATCGCCGGTCGAAAGATTCCCAGGTCAAGAATCTCGGCCTTCTTGCCCTTCTGCATCATGTAGATCGTATCGTTCTGGCCGATTCGGCCATCCATTACTTTGACGTAGGCAATGACGCCCTTGTATTGATCATAGTGGGAGTCGAAAATGAGCGCCCGCAATGGCTTTTCGGGTTCGCCTGCCGGTGGAGGTATCTGAGCGACCACCGCTTCAAGTACCTCGGGAATACCGGTGCCGTCCTTGGCAGACGCATAAATGATCTCGTCTTCGAGCAGACCGACCATGTTTCCCAGATCGCGCTTGACCTGTTCCGGATTTGCATTTGGAAGGTCGATCTTGTTGATTACCGCTACGAGCTCGAGACCCGTCTCAATTGCCAGGTGTACGTTTGCCATTGTCTGGGCTTCGATACCCTGAGCCGCGTCGACAACCAGAATCGCACCCTCGCAGGCAGCAAGGCTGCGGCTGACTTCATAGGAGAAGTCAACGTGGCCCGGCGTATCGATCAGATTCAGCTCATAGACGTGGCCGTCGGACGCTTCATAGTCCATCCGCACAGCTCGCGCCTTGATGGTAATACCCTTCTCCCGCTCGAGATCCATCGAGTCGAGAACCTGCTCCATCATGTCGCGATCGGAGACGGTATGGGTGTGTTCGAGCAGTCGATCGGCCAGGGTCGATTTCCCGTGATCGATGTGCGCGATAATGCTGAAATTTCGTATGAACCGCTGGTCTTTCATGCTCGCTACCCTGCAAAGTTCTCGTCAATCGATCCAAACAGCAAGTATACCGGAGGACTGATCCTATTTCAGATCATTTTCAGGAGCGGCCCGGCAATCGGCTACTTAGCCGGTCGATCAGCATCAGAAGCTCTGGAGCTCGAAGGTACCAGGCGGCGCAAATATACGTTGCGCCGGCAGTCGCCATTGAGAATAGGAAAAGTCCCACGCTCCAGATGCTACGTCCGTCGGTTGGGTCAGTCGCCTCGGCGATCGGACCGCCCATAATTAGAGCAACGACGGCCATGATCGTCGCGGCGATGCCGGTTCGCAGCACTGAGAGCAGCAGTGGCGACCCCAACCCGCCAATCCGTCGATACAGGACGATGATCAGAACGGCGGCCTCAACGGTCGTCGTTATCGAAATGCTCAAGGCAAGTCCACCGTGTCCCAGGATCGGCGCCAGTACCCAGCTAAGCCCGATATTGGCGGCAACCGTCAGTACCGCAGCAATCACCGGAGTCCGGGTGTCCTGCATCGCGTAGAACGCCCGTGTGATCGCTTCCACGAGCGCGAAAGCAATCAGGCCGACGGCGAAGTAAGCCAGACCTGTCGCGACAAGATTGGTGGATTCGGTCGAAAAGCTTCCAAACTCCAGAATCATCTGGACGATGCTTTCTCGAAACGCGATCAGCCCGATTGCCGAAGGGAAGGTCAGGAATAACAGCGGACCAAGCGCCCTGGTGAGGGTTCGTTTCATCTCCTGGAGCTGTCCAAGCTCGAACTGACGGGCCATCAGCGGGAATATGACCGTCGAAAGACTCAGCGCGAGAACTCCGTGGGGCAACATGAACAGTTGGAACGAGTAGTTCAACGCAGAAACGCGAGATTCTCCGATTCGCGAGGCAAAGTTGGTCATGACAATAATGTTGACCTGAAAGGCGGCCTGCCCGATGATTCTGGGCGCCATTAGCCTGGCAACCGTTCCCAGTCCTCGCGTGTGGAGATTGAATGACGGCCGGAAACTCCACCCTCGCAGTCCGAGGTCCACAAATTGAATCGTCGCGTGAGCCGCTGCTCCGACAACCACACCGTAAGCGAGCCCGTATGTCCCGTATTCGGGAGCGAGCGCGACCGCGCCAAAAATGATGCCGACGTTGTACAGGATCGGCGCGATAGCAGGTAGCGTAAAGGCATCCTGTGCCTCCAGCATTCCCTTCGCTGCAGCGCCCAGCCCGAGCAGTAATGGAGAGAGGAGGAGCAAGCGGGTGAGATTGACCGCGAGTTCACGCCCATTTTCGTCCAGTCCGGGCGCAATCAAACTGCCGACGATCGGCCCAGCAAGAAAGAAGACAATCTGGGAGATCAACAGAAGAATGATGACGGTGTAGGTTAGGACTGTACTGGCAAGCTGCCTTGCTCGGTCAAACTCGGCGCGGCTGACAAACCCGCCGAATACCGGGATGAATGCCGATCCGAACGCGCCACTCATGATGATCAGGAACAGAAGATCAGGTATCCGAAATGCCGCTACATAAGCGTCATACTCGGGGCTGGTGCCGAACTGCCGGGCGATCAATACTTCCCGAACGAGCCCCAGGAGTCGGCTCACCACGAAGGCCGCCGCCACAATGCCTGCGTTCATAGCTACTGATCGTGTTGTCAGCCTTGCCCGGTCGCTATTGGGAGTATTCGTGGTGCTCTGCGTCTCCATCACGCCGTATTGTACGCGAGCGAGATTGTCGAAACGGATGTTCGGTGCTACAATTCTTCGGGTTGGCAGCATGC
>JBBDTL010000055.1:0-1677 GCA_040904465.1 Thermomicrobiaceae bacterium
TGTATGGATCGAATACCTGGGATGCCCCGATCATAGTTGCGACGCTCGGCATGATCACGCTGGTCACGTTCCGCCGCATTGACTGGCCCAAGCTAGGGGTGCTGGCCGCCGCGACTGCACTTGCCACGACAGTCGCGATAGTCCCGTTTGCTATGCGCTATGTGTCTCCTGCGGGCGGTGTCGATTCGCCAGAATCAGGGATTCTGAACGAGGTTCCAGGAATCGGCTATATTGCTAATTCAATTGGATATGTCGCCTGGAACCGGTCAACCACCGCCGAACTCCTTACCCACTGGGGCGGCCAACTCCTGTTGATCGCGGTATTGCTTGGCGCTATCGCCTGGAGGGCTGAACTCTGGAACAAGAAATCCTCGCGCTATCTGGGAGCAGGATTCGCCCTGCTCCTTATCGTGGCAATCCTGACTGATACCCCAGCGCTCGCGATTTTTGGCGGTCCCGCGGCGGTGTTCCTCTATCTGGCATTCCTGCAGGAGACGAACCCTCCTCAGCGGGTCATCAGCGCGTTCCTGGGGGTCGCACTCGTGGTCCTGGTAGCAATCGAGTACGTCTACATACGTGACCCGTTCGGCGACAGGATGAACACGGTATTCAAGTTCAGTTTCCAGGTGTGGGCACTACTCGCGATTTCGCTGGCTGCGGCGATCCCGGCAGTCATCTGTCGTATTTGCAGCGTGCGTGGCAGTATCCAGACTGGCATGGTGCTGGTTGCCGCCTCGATCTCGCTGATTCTCATGTCTTTCTATTCGCCTGTTTCGGCCTATCGATGGTCAGATGGATTCGAGCAATGGAGAGGGTTAGATGGGACGCAACGCGTTCGATCGTCGCACCCGGGAGAAGGTGCCGCCATTAACTGGCTCCGGGATAACCGACAGGACGTCGAAGTCATCCTTGAGGCAGCGGGATGTGGGTATGGCACCGAGAGCGGACTTCCCCACAGCCGGGTCTCGATGGCGACGGGACTGCCAACCGTGATCGGGTGGGTCGGCCATCAACACCAGTGGCGAAGAGGGCAACCAGAGCGACTGGAGGAAATTGGAGATCGCATCGAACACGTCCGCTCGATGTACGAAGAACCGTCTGATTCCGGAGAACTCTTTCAACGTTACGGCGTTACCCACGTCTATGTCGGTACTCACGAAGTTCAAGGGTATGAGCGCTGCGAATCTGGCGGTCCGTACGACATCCCGGATGGTTCAGTGCTGGAACAGCTCGGCTGGGAGATCGCGTTTGAACGAGGCCCGGTGATCATTTTCGGACTCCCTGGATCTGATTCAAGAAATTGACCGTCTCTTCAGTGATGTGCTAAGATTCAGCGCGGTTTGAAGGCTGAAGCCGCGTTCCGGCGTGTGCTGGCGCGGCGTTGTATTGTTTCTTAGGAGGCTTCGATTAGCACTTCGAGACCCGCTCGGGTAAATGAGCGCATTCGAGTCCCGGAAGTTCGATTGATTGACGAAGAGGGCGAACACGTCGGGGTCATACGAACGCGAGAAGCGCTGGAAATGGCGCGAGAGCGCGGCTTTGATCTGGTGGAGGTTCAACCGAACGCCGCTCCGCCGGTATGTCGATTAATGGACTACGGGAAATATCGGTACGAAGAAAGCCGTCGTGAACGCGAATCACGACGACGTCAGCGTACGGCTGCGCTTAAGGAAGTCC
>JBBDTL010000056.1:0-10036 GCA_040904465.1 Thermomicrobiaceae bacterium
GAGCGTGATGGACATGAGTTTCGCCAATCAGGCGATGGCGTCCCGCTTCCTGGTTCAGGAGCAGTCCAAGCTGGAGAACATCGTGTACCGCGTGCCGGAAGCGATCGACCAGGAGATCGCCAGCCTTAAGCTGCACGCGATGGGTGTCCGAATCGATACCCTTAGCGACGCGCAGAAGCACTACCTGCAGTCCTGGCAGACGGGTACCTAGATCGACGAAACAGACGCCGGGGTAACCCGGTGAGCTCGGGGCGGCTAACCCAGCCGCCCCGTCTACGTTCAATAGGGAGAATGAGTCACGTGACCACCAGTTTCATGCGTTCCGCCCGTACACTGTTCACCTCGGAATCGGTTACTGAGGGTCACCCCGACAAGCTGTGTGACCAGATCTCCGACGCAGTCCTCGACGAGATTCTCCGTCACGATCCGAAGGCGCACGTTGCCTGCGAGACCTCGACCACCACTGGCCTGATCCTTGTTTTCGGCGAGATAACCACAGAAACCTATATCGACATCCCGAAGATCGTTCGGCGCGTCGTCAAAGACGTAGGGTACGTGAGCGCCGACTACGGGTTTGACTACGCGACCTGTGGTGTGGTCACCGCGATAAACGAACAGTCACCGGAGATCAACTTCGGTGTTCGAAAGGATGATTCTGACGACATTGAGTCTGTCGGCGCCGGCGACCAGGGAATGATGATCGGTTTCGCCTGCAACGAAACTCCTGACCTGATGCCATTGCCGATCTCGATGGCGCACGCGATGGCGCGCCGTATGGCGGAGCTTCGCAAGTCCGGCGAGATTGACTATCTGCGGCCAGATGGCAAGAGTCAGGTCACCGTCGAATATCAGCACGGGAAACCCGCTCGGGTGCCGACGATTGTGCTCTCGACACAGCATGACCGTGAGGTAACTCAGAAGCGAATCCGGGAAGATCTCGAGGAAGCGGTTGTCCGGCATTGCGTTCCGAGCGAGATGCTTGAATCCGACTTGAAGCTCTACGTCAACCCGAGCGGGAGTTTCGCCCTGGGCGGGCCGATGAGCGACGCCGGATTGACTGGCCGCAAGATTATCGTTGATACCTATGGTGGGATAGCCCGACATGGAGGGGGCGCATTCTCGGGCAAAGATCCGACAAAGGTTGATCGATCTGGCGCGTATGCAGCACGATACGTCGCCAAAAACGTTGTCGCCGCTGGACTTGCAGACCGATTTGAAGTTCAGGTTTCATATGCAATTGGCGTCGTGGAGCCGGTTTCCGTTCATATCGAAGCATTCGGGACGGCTACGGTCGACGAGGAACTGATCGAACGTCTTATTGTGCAGCACTTTGATCTTCGGCCGGGCGCAATTCTGCGGGATCTGGATCTCCGTCGCCCGATCTATCAGCAAGTCGCAGCGTATGGCCACTTTGGCCGGCCCGATCTTGATCTCCCCTGGGAACGGATCGATAAGGCCGATGCGCTGCGTCAGGACGCAGGGCTCTAGCTCGAACCTGAGACCTCCCCTTGCAAGAGATAGAGGGAGCGCATTGAGAGTTGCTGTTGACACGCATTCTGATCACAGGAGCCAGTGGATTCGTTGGTCGGCACCTCGTCGACCACCTTCTGCGACAGGGCGAATCCGATATCATCGGGCTCTCTTCCCGTAAGCGGCCAGAGATCGAAGGCGCGAGGCTACTTGTATGCGATTTGCGCGATGCCGACCTGACCCGCAGAGTGCTCGAACACCATCGACCCGAGGTCATCTATCACCTCGCCGGTCAATCGCACGTCCCCAGAGCATTTGCCGACCCGGCGGACACCCTGATAACGAATGCGGTTGGTCAGATCAATCTATTTGAAGGGTGTCGCAACGCTGGCATTGACCCGGTGATTCTCTCTGTGGGCTCGTCAGAGGTCTACGGCGCGGTGTCGGCGGATTCGATTCCGATCGACGAATCTCAGCCGCTACGTCCCAATAACCCCTACGCATCGAGCAAAGCCGCCCAGGATCTCTACGCCGCCCAGTATTTCGCGAGCTATGGCATGAAGATCGTGCGGGTTCGTTCGTTCAACCACGTCGGACCCGGTCAGACAGATCGTTTCGTTGTCGCGAGTTTCGCCCGCCAGATTGCCGAGGTCGAGGCGGGTCTGGCTGATCCTGTCGTTTTGGTCGGGAATCTGGAGCCGATTCGGGATTTTCTCGACGTCCGGGATGTCGTTCGCGCATATTATCTGGTTGCAAAGTCTGAGTTTTCTGGCGAGGTGTTCAACGTTGCCTCCGGTCGAGGGGTCCGTATTCGAGAAGTTCTGGATATGCTCGTTGGCGCAGCTGATTGCGAGATCGATGTGCGAGCGGATCCCGAACGCGTTCGCCCGTCCGAAGTCCCGGAATTTCGCGGCGATGCTTCGAAATTTCACGATGCGACTGGCTGGATGCCCGAGTATTCGCTGGAGCAGACTGTCAGGGATGTTCTCAACGACTGGCGAAGGCGAATCCGGTAGGCTTGACTGGCGCGACCTTCATCGTACTGGTGTTTAACATGTCCAACTAGCAAATGGCGACCGACGTGCCGCCTGGATCAGCCACGGGTCACCGGACCAAGTGTCAAACGAACCTGCCCCGATTTACATCGAATCCAATCTGACCATCCTGCTGCGTTGGAATCGGAGACGGGCACATTAATATCGTTGACATACGTGCTGGCTGAGAGCACAGGTCGCGCTAGTCCGTCGGCGACGACGGCTGGGGTGTAGCCGAGAGGGATCACGCCTCGGCAGAAGTGGAATACGCGCCAGGCGTCCCACTTGCGTGGATCGATGATCAGATCGGCTGGGACTGGCCAGGACTGATAGCTGGCGCCGTCTTTCGACTGTTGAAAACCGTGCTCGGATTCAATCTGCCCGCGTTCCAGCGTTCGCTCAAGCATTTCACCGGCAAGTGTCGCGGAGTGATTCCAGAGCTCATCTCCGGACATTCCGACCGGAACTGCGATATTCTGCTGACTGACAATCGGCCCGGTATCAAGCGAGGCGTCGACCCGGTGCAGGGTTAAACCAGACTCTGTTTCACCGTTTCGGAAAATCCAGAAGAGAGGCTCGGGACCTCGATAGGCGGGAAGTAGCGACGGGTGAACGTTGATACCGCCATACTCCGCTGCAGCGACCAGTGCAAGCGGCAATCGCTTCGGATAGCAGCAGACGACAGCGAGGTCCGCACCAAGCCCGGCCAGATAGTCTGCTGGCTCAGGAGATACATGCTTATTGATCGCGACTATGGGATGCCTGGTGTCAGTTGTTCCGGCGTCACCTGCACGTGCGTTGCCAGCCAGCGGCAGCCGTGGTCCAGTAGTCGTCGCTGTTGACCTGGGCTGAAGCAGGGTAAAAGGCTCTTTCGCCTGCGCATAGCCCGGGACTACTCTCGCTGCAATCGAAAATCCCGACTCAGTCAGTCGCGAAAGGACGGTATCCGCAAAGCTGCACCGTGTTCCGAAAAACAACAAGGACCTGATCATGCGGACCCCATTGTCTGAAAGCCGATTGACATTGCCATCAGTGCTCCCGTAGGCTTTCATGTTAGTGGACCCGTTCAACTCGATTAAGGATGCCACCATGGCGAGACTGGTTCAGTGCAAGAAAATTGGGCGCGAACTCCCGGGTTTGGAAAATCCTCCGATTCCCGGCCCGCTTGGCGAGCGCATCTATAATGAGGTCTCTGCGCAGGCATGGGAGATGTGGCGCGAACATCAAACGATCATGATCAATCATTATGCGCTAAATCCGGCCGACCCGAACGATCGCAAGGTTCTCCGCGAGCATATGGAGGAGTTCTTCTTCGGCGAGGACGCCCAGATGCCCGAAGGCTGGCAACCGGCTGGTGCTGGTGGATCGGACAAAGGCGGCGGCGGTGGAGGCGGATCAAAGGGCGCTCCGCCCCAGAAGAAGTAGATCATTGCGAAGCGGGCGCTGGATGCGCTGAGAGGCGTATCTGGCGGCTGATTTTGAATTCGAGCCTGCTGTGCGCTTCGCGTAGCGCCGCTTCGACCTCGTCCGGCGTTTCTCCGCTCGCAAAAATGAACCCCAGGTAGCTCGATCCTTCGGGAAGCGGCACGATAGGGTGATTCAAGCGGGCGGATATCTCGACCCCGGTGACCCCGTTCACACTCGATGCCTCTTCGACGCCGCAGACTTCCCGCAAAATTCCGCCTTCTGGAATCGGAATCATCATGACTCCGACCGCCTGCGATCCCCTGGACGAACCTTCGATTCGTTCACCGATCGCATGTCTCAGAATCAACTCTTCGAGCGATTGACCAGTGCCGAACTCCAGGATGGTTGAGCAGAGCCCACCTATAGACCGGCCGGCGATCTCGATGATCCACGGACTCTCGTCGTTGACGCGGAGTTCAGCATGAACCGGGCCCGTCCGGAGCCCCAACGCCGCCGACGCCTGCTCGGTACAGCGTGCAATATCCTGCCGGACATCCGGCGGAAGCTTCGATGGTGTTGTGTAAATTGTCTCTTCAAAATAGGGTCCCTCCAATGGATCTGGCTTATCGAACAGAGCCAGGACCTGCAGTTGACCTTCTGTAAGAATGCCTTCCAGCGCTACCTCTACTCCTGGAAGATAGTCTTCGATCAGAATACCGGCAGTCTCGGAGGTGAACCCGTCTTTCTCGAGGATTTGTCGGGTTCGTTCAAACGCCGCTACGAGCTCGTCCGGATCGTTGGCCCGGATTACGCCCCGGCTGCCTGATAAAAGGTTCGGCTTTACCACGCAGGGGTACCGCACATCGTCCTTGATCTGTGCGGTATCAGTGCCCAGCGCGTGGCGATCCGCCACAGGCGCAGATACCTGCGCAGCGTGCAAGCGCTCTCTCATGATCCACTTGTCCCGAGCAGCGATCGCCGCATCCGGCGCGTTGTGGGGAAGATCGAGCTCGTAGGAGACGCGTGATGCGATGAGCGTCGCACTGTCATCAAGCGACAGGACAGCCTGAACCGGATTCTGACTGAGGTACTCGAGCAGCCGTGGCACCGCTTCATCGGGCTTGCTGAACTCCACCCCGAGCTCCACGCCCCATTCCCGTGCCAGTGCGTCCGGCACATCGATCGCCTGGATCACATCCAGGTCGAGTCGCTCCGCCGCCTGCATGAACGCGCCATTTCGGTAACTCTGCGGAGAGAGGAGAAAGAGAATGCGCTTTCGCTGCTGTGCGTCCTGGTGGATCTGGTTCATTCAGCCCATCCGATGTCGAAACGTGCAAAGGTCAATCCAGTATCAAGTCTATCAACGAGCATCTCGTGCGGATACGAATTCGCGGGTGCCTGGAACGCACTCTGGCCCGGTATGCGGCGCGGTTACCGTACAATGTGGAAACCGATACTGAGACCGAAAGGCGAGCAGGAAGGATTTTCCATGAGCCCCGAGACCCGAACACCAAGGTATCTCAATGACGACTCCAAAGCTGCCGAGCACTTCAACGTCGCCCAGCAATTCCTGCCGGGCGGGAATACCCGTCAGAGCGTCTGGATGAGTCCCAGGCCCACCTACGCGGTTTCGGGACAGGGGTCCAGGGTCGTGGACGCCGATGGCGAGGAGCGGATCGACTTCGTCAACAACTACACGTCACTTATCCACGGTCACGGAAACCAGCAAATCGCGGCAGCCGTCCAGGAGCAGCTTCGCGAAGGGACCGCGTTCGGGCTTCCCACTCCCTGGGAAATCGAGCTCGCCGAGCTGATCTGCGACCGCGTCGGAACTATCGAACGAGTGAGATTTACGAACTCCGGCACCGAGGCGGTAATGCTTGCGCTCAAAGTCGCAAGAGCGTTCACAGGTCGATCGAAAATTGCAAAGTTTGAAGGTTGTTATCACGGCGCCTATGACGCAGTCGAAGTGAGTCAGGCTCCGTCTCCTGAGGAGTGGGGCCCTGCCAGCGAACCCAACCGAGTTCCCTTCTATCCTGGTCACCCGGGCCTGGACGACGTTCTTGTTCTCCCATTCAACGATACCGATGCCTGCGAGCATCTCATCGAGCGGGATGCGAGCGAACTGGCGGCAGTGATTATCGATCCCGTACCTCAGCGCGCGGGGCTGGTCCCCGCTGAACCGGAATTCCTCAGTTCGCTGCGAGCGGTTACCAGGAAACACGGAATTGTCCTTATCTATGATGAAGTAATGAGTTTTCGGCTCGCAAGCGGCGGTGTCCAGTCATTGCTCGGAGGAGAACCGGATCTCACAACGATCGCGAAAATTATCGGCGGGGGCTTCCCAGTCGGCGCAGTCGGTGGTCGGGCAGAAATTCTGGAATTCCTCAATCCTCAAAAGTCAGGACCCAAGGTTTCCCATGCCGGGACGTTCAACGGAAATCCGATAACCATGATCGCCGGATTGACGGCGATGCAAATGATGACCCCGAAGGAGTATGAGCGTATCGACGCGCTGGGTAGCCGACTGCGCAACGGGGCCAACCAGTTGTTTCAGGAAAGAGATCTGAACTGGCAGATGACTGGGCTGTCGAACATGTTCAGACTGCACCCCAACCGGCGACCGATCAGCAACTATCGCGACTCCTGGCGTGACAGTGATGAGACCGCCCGGGCCGGCGCGATGTACCACGCGCTGATGGGGCAGGGAGTAATGCTGACACCCGACGGAATGGGAAACATCTCAACCGCGATGAGTGACGCGGACATCGACGCGATCCTTGAGGCACTGGCGTCCGCAGCAAGCGAGGTCGGTTGAGCAACGTTGACAGACGGCTGTTGCTATGAACAATGAAGGCTGCAAGCAGAGTTGTTTACGACGGGACTTGCGCGTGGAGCGACGATGTCGTGAACGCGCGAAGGGAGCAGAAATCCTTGGACACGAAGGCATTTCAATCATTGGAGTGGCGGCTTGTCGGCCCCCACAGAGCAGGGCGCGTGGTCGCGGTCGCGGGGCACCCAACTGAAACCGGCACCTTTTACTTCGGGGCATGCGCCGGCGGGGTATGGAAAACCACAAACGCCGGTTCTCACTGGGAGAACATCACCGACGGCCAGCTCAAGACTTCGGCGATAGGCGCGCTGGCGGTTTCGAAATCCGATCCAAATGTCATCTACGCCGGAACGGGTGAGACGGCGATTCGTAGCAACATCACTCACGGCGATGGCGTGTACAAATCGACTGATGGTGGACGCACCTGGAACAATGTCGGCCTGAAAGAGACCCGCCATATCGGCGAAATCGAGATTAACCCCACCAACCCGGACGTCGTCTTTGTCGCCGCTCTGGGCCACGCCTGGGGTCAAAACGAAGAACGCGGAGTGTATCGCACACAGGATGGCGGCAAGACCTGGGAAAAGATTCTCTACGAGAGCGATAAGGCCGGCGCAATCGACATTTCGATGGATCCCAACAATCCGAGGATCATTTTCGCTACGGTCTGGCAGGGCCAGCGACTGCCGCATGGCGCAGTCAGTGGCGGCGACGATTCCGGTCTCTGGCGCTCGATGGACGGTGGAGACACCTGGGAGGACATCACCAGAAATCCGGGACTGCCGGATGGTATCTGGGGCAAGAGCGGCGTCGCGGTTTCCGGAGCCAAGGCCGGGCGTGTCTGGGCACAGGTGGAGGCCGAGAACGCCGGCGTTTTCCGGTCCGATGATTACGGCGCAACGTGGGCCCAGGTGAACGACGATCTCGACAATGGTCGACGACCCTGGTATTACATGCATATCTACGCTGACCCACAGGACGCCGACACCGTCTATATCTGCAACTTGCAGTTCGTCAAGTCGGTTGACGGCGGCAAGACGTTCAAGCAGATCCCGACACCCCACGGTGATAATCACGATCTGTGGATGGATCCGAAGAATCCGCAGCGGATGATCGAGGGCAACGATGGCGGGGCCTGCGTCTCGCTCGACGGTGGAAAGTCGTGGTCTTCGATTCTGAATCAGCCCACGGCACAGTTCTATCACGTCGAAGTTGATGACCACTTCCCATACCGGATCTACGGTTCACAGCAGGACAACTTCGCGATGCGGCTGCCAATGGCGGACGCTGAGGGAGCTATTAGCTGGAAGAACTACTACGAGCCGGGCGGCGGCGAGAGCGGTTACATGCGCGTTCAGCCGGAGCCTCCTCACAAGGTGTTCGGCGGAGGAATCGGTACCGGGCTCGGCCACGGCCGGCTCCTGAACTGGGACCCTGAAGAGGATCAGCGACGCAACATCACTGCCTGGCCTGAAGTCCATAACATGGGTGCCGGGGCGATTCATCTGAAGTATCGGTTCCAGTGGACGTTCCCGGTGGAGTTCTCACCGCACGATCCGAAGACCTTGTACATCGCATCCCAGTTCGTGCACAAGACAACCGATCTTGGACACAGTTATGAGGTGATCAGCCCGGATCTGACCCGAAACGATCCGGACAAGCTTCAGTCGTCAGGCGGTCCGCTCACAGCCGACAACAGCGGCGCCGAGATCTACTGCACCATTTTCGCGTTCCTGGAGTCGCCGCACGAGAAGGGTGTTTTCTGGTCCGGCTCCGACGATGGTCTGGTTCACATTTCACGAGACGGCGGCGACAACTGGGAGAACGTCACCCCGGGAGATCTTCCCGAGTGGGCTATGATCAGCATGATCGAGGCGTCGCCGCACGATCCGGCCACGGTGTATGTCGTCGCGACGATGTACAAGCACAATGACTGGCGCCCGTTTATCTACAAGACGACGGACTACGGGGCCTCCTGGACGAAGATAACGAATGGGATCCCGGAAGACGACTTCACCCGAGTCGTTCGTGAGGACCCCGAGCGCAAGGGCCTGCTGTATGCCGGAACCGAGCTTGGGGTCTATGTCTCCCTGGATGGCGGAAACAACTGGAACTGGCTGGACACCAACCTGCCGATCGTCCCAATCTACGACCTGGTCGTGAAGAATGGCGATCTCGTTGCCGCGACCCATGGCCGGGCTTTCTGGATTCTTGATGATGTCAGTCCATTGCGACAGATGCAGGATGAAATAGTCTCGAAGAAGGCGCATCTGTTCCAGCCACGCGATACCTACAAGTATCGTTTTTACGGCCGCGCGTTCGGCGCCTCCGATGATCCTGAGGATCTCAACTTCATGATGAATGGACCGGTAACGATCTCCTACAAGGTGAAAAAGGATGCTACTGGCCAGGATCAGCGTGTTTTCCTTGATGCCGGCCACAATCCACCAGATGGAGTCATCGTTCATTTCTATCTCTCGGAGAAGCCCGAAGATGAAGTAACGTTGTCTTTCCTCGACGCAGACGGCAGCGAGATCAACAGCTACTCCAGCAAGAGTGAAGAAGCGCCCTGGACTCCCAAAAAGCCCGGAGCGAATCGATTCGTCTGGAATCTCCGCGGGAAGGGTGCTACTCCGCTGGAAAGCGACGGCGCCAAAGATCGGCGGATCCAGCGCGCTGAGGAGGCAGTCCCTCCGCGTGTCACCCCGGGCGACTATCAGGTGAAGCTAACCGTGGGAGACGAAACGATGACGGAATCGTTCAAGATCCTGCGCGATCCACGCCTGAAGGCGAGCGATGACGACCTGAAGGCGCAATTCCACATGAAGCTCGGAATCCGCGACCTTGTGTCGTCGACGAATGAAGCGATCAATCAGATCCGGTCGATCCGGGATCAGGTCGAGCAGTGGGCCAAGCGAGCTGACGCCGGAGATGATCCGGAAGGAGTGCGGAGCGCTGCTGAGGAAGTCAAAGAGAAGCTTACCGGTGTCGAAGGCGAGCTGACCCAGCTCGATGCCGGCAAAGCACAGCCAGGAGAGTCCAAGATCCGGGAGAAGCTTCTGGCCCTGACGACGATGATCGACGAGTCAGATGCGAAGCCGACCCAGGGCGCCGAAGAGGTGTACAAGCTGCTCGGCGAACAGCTTGATACCCAGAAAGCACGCCTGGCGCAGTTAGTCTCTGAAGACGTCAAGGCGTTCACGGATCGCGTCTCCAACGCGAACGTGCCGCCTGTCTCGGCGTAGCGAACGATCTATCGTCGAACGCTCACTCGCTATCAAGTGCGAAAGTA
>JBBDTL010000057.1:0-10012 GCA_040904465.1 Thermomicrobiaceae bacterium
CGTATCGACGGCCGAGCGTCCGGTATCATCTTCCTTACGGTTCGACGGTTGACCGAAATAGAGACCGCCGGTCAATTCCCGGACGACCATCAAGTCCGCCCCGCGGACAATGTCGTCTTTCAGCGGGGAGGAACTCGCAAGAGCATCGAAGACTTTGACCGGGCGCAAGTTCGCGAACAGACCGAGCTCTTTTCGCAATCCGAGCAACCCAGCCTCCGGGCGCGTCTCCTTTGGCATATGGTCCCACTTCGGCCCGCCGACCGCGCCGAGGAACACCGCATCGGCGCCTTTCGCCTGTTGGAGATCGCCTTCGCTGAGGGGCTTGCCGTGGTAGTCGATCGCTGCACCGCCGATCAAGCCATCAGTGAACTCGAACGTTACCCCGGCCTTCCCTCCGACAGCTTCCAGCACCGAGCATGCCTCATCGACCACTTCCGGTCCGACTCCGTCACCGGGCAGCCGGAAAACCCTGAACGTCTGGGTCATTGAGAGCTCACCTGCCCCTTCTCGCGGACTCGCTTGGCTACCGCTTCCATCAGGCCGCCGGCAGCGATGATGTCCTTGATGTAGTCCGGGAATGGCACGGCATCGTACGCCTTGCCAGTGCGAGTGTTGCGCACCCAGCCTTCGTTCGTGTCAACTTCGAACTCATCGCCGGTTTCTGCTTCCTCGATGGCTTCTGGACACTCAACGATCGGGAGCCCAATGTTGATCGCGTTCCGGTAGAAGATCCGGGCGTATGACGCGGCGATGATGCAGCTCACACCGGCTGCCTTGATCGCAATCGGCGCATGCTCGCGGGATGAACCGCAACCGAAGTTCCGGCCGGCGACGATAATATCGCCCTTCTGCACATTCTTGGCGAAGTCCGGATCGATGTCTTCCATCACATGCTCGGCGAGCTCATCGGCGTCGCTGGTCATGAGATAGCGTGCCGGGATAATCACATCGGTATCGACGTCGTCCGGAAATTTCCAGCTCTTGCCCTGAAAGCGCATTGATTCTCCTTTTAGACCGTGGTGGTTGCGGGCGGGCACGGGGCCCGCCCCTACCGACAATTGACGTGCTTGACGAGCAACTAGTCACCCACCGCGACAGGTACCTGGTTCGGTGAGGCAACTCGACCGAGGATCGCGCTGGCAGCGGCCACTTGCGGCCCGGCCAGAATGATCTCGGCGTTCCGGTGCCCCATGCGTCCCCGGAAGTTCCGGTTGGTGGTGGAGACACATCGCTCGCCTTCAGCGAGTACGCCCATGTACCCACCCAGGCACGGTCCGCAGGTCGACGTGGAGAAAATCGCTCCAGCATCAAGGAAGATGTCGGAGAGCCCTTCGCGTGTCGCCTGCTTGGCGACCTCCTGGCTCCCCGGAATCACGATACAGCGGACTTCCGGATGTATCTGCTGGCCCTTCAGGATCTTGGCGACTTCGCGCAGATCGCTGATCCGGCCGTTGGTGCAGGAACCAATGACAACCTGCTGGATCGTCATATCTTTGATGTCTTCAGCCGCATGCGTGTTCGACGGAAGATGCGGCAACGCAACCACTGGCCGCAGGTTCGTTACATCGATTTCGACGACCTCTTGATAGGTCGCATCGTCGTCACTGAACACCGGCTCGTACGGGTTGTCGGAGTACCGCGCCATCCACTCCCGGGTCATCTCATCAAACGGGAAGATGCCGGACTTGGCGCCAGCCTCGATCGCCATGTTCGCCATTTCGATGCGGTCGTCCACCGGCAGTTGCTCGATGACTGGTCCGGTGAATTCCATCGCCGCCGAAAGCGCGCCGTCCACACCAATCAGGCCGATGGTGTGGAGGATCAGATCTTTACCGCCGATACCTTCGGGCAGTGTTCCGGTGTAGACGTACTTGATCGAGGGTGGAACCCGCACCCAGGTCGTACCGAGCGCCATCGCGGCGGCGATATCGGTTGATCCCATCCCCGTCGAGAATGCGTTGAACGCACCGTAGGTGCAGGAGTGCGAATCAGCGCCGATAATGACCTGCCCCGGGAGTGTCAGTCCGTTCTCCGGCAGGACGACGTGTTCGATGCCGGCACGGCCGACTTCGAAATAGATCGCGCCCTGTTCATGTGCGAACTCACGCATGATCTTCGACTGCTCGGCTGACTTGATGTCTTTGGCCGGCACGAAATGGTCCGGGACGAGAACAACCTTCTTTGGATCGAACACCCGCTCCAGGCCGGTCTTCTTGAACTCGCGGATCGAAAGCGGCGCGGTGATGTCATTGGTCATCACCAGATCCACTTCGACTTCGACGATCTCACCCGGCGTTACCGTCTCACGTCCTGCCGCTCGCGACAGGATCTTTTCGGTCATGGTCATACCCATGGTTAGACGCTCACTTCCGCTGCTGCTGCCGCGCGATTCACAGCCATCAGGTAGGCTCGAACACTCGCCTCGACAATATCTGTTGCGACTCCGCGGCCATTATAGACCTGCTCACCATACTTCACCCGAACCGACACCGCACCCTGGGCATCCTCACCCGGCGTAACGGCGTCTACGTGGAACGCCTCCAGTTCACATTCGCGTCCAATTAGCCGGTCGATTGCTCCAAAGAGCGCGTCAATCTGCCCGTTTCCACCCGAAGATGCCTCTCGCTCACCGTCGCCGACGTTCAGCTTTACCCAGGCTTCCGCCTTGCCATCGCTTCCAGAATGTGCGCGCCATCCGGCCAGCGTGAAGAATTCCGGATCGTGCTGCAGATCTTCTTCAACGATGGCCGTCAGGTCAGCGCTGGTGACAACCTTTTTGCGATCGGTCAGGTCGATGAAGCGATGGTACAGCTCTTCCATCTTCTCATCGCTCAGATCCGTATATCCGAGCTCCTTGATTCGCGATCTGAACCCCGCGCGGCCGGAATGCTTGCCCAGCACCAGTCGGGTCTGCTCCCAGCCAACTGATTCTGGCGTCATGATCTCATATGTTTCCCGATTTTTCAGCATACCATCCTGATGGATTCCTGCTTCATGCGCAAACGCGTTTACGCCGACGATCGCTTTGTTCGGCTGAACCATCATACCGGTCACATGTGTGACGAGCCGGCTGCTGGCTACGAGCTGCTTGCTATCGATACGGGTATCGGCACCGTCGTAGAAATCCTTGCGCGTCCGCAGCGCCATGACAACTTCTTCGAGCGAGGTGTTGCCGGCGCGCTCACCGATACCGTTGATCGTCACTTCCGCCTGCCGGGCGCCCGCACCGATCGCCGTCAGTGTATTGGCGGTGGCCATCCCCAGATCATCGTGACAGTGAACACTGATCACCACGTTCTCGATGCCCGGTGTGTTTTCACGGATGTAGGTGATCATCCGGGCGTACTCTTCAGGAACGGTATATCCCACAGTGTCTGGAATATTGATCGTGTTCGCACCAGCTTCGATTGTCGCCGTGAAGATCCGGCAGAGGAAATCCCAGTCGCTTCGAGTTGCGTCCTCGGCTGAGAACTCGACGTCAGACACGTAACTCTTCGCGCGCCGGACTGCGTTGACCGCCTGCTCGACCACCTGGTCCGGCGTTCGCTTCAGTTTGAACTCCATATGTACCGGCGAGGTGGCGATGAACGTATGAATCCGGGCCGACTCGGCGACCTTGATCGCATCGTACGCCGCATCGATGTCCTTCTCGTTGGTCCGGGCAAGCCCGCAGACGGTCGTCCCTTTGACCGATTCGGCAATGTTGCGAACCGCGTCGAAGTCGCCGGGCGAAGCTGCGGGAAACCCGGCCTCCATAACGTCAACGCCCATCCGTGCCAGTTGCCTGGCGACTTCCAGCTTTTCCTGAGCAGTCATCGTGGCGCCGGGCGACTGCTCGCCATCCCGCATCGTCGTATCGAATATGTATACGTGGTCTGACATGGTGACTTCCTCCTGGTGAATGGATCAAACTCGGCACGGTCTGCATCTGCGTTCAAATAAATCGGTCTCCCGGAAATCGGGAGACCGAGATGAGTTCTGCGCCATTCGCTACGGCTCTCTCAGATTCAATCTCCCGGCATGCTGCAGGTGGCCCCATACAGGGGCTTGATAAGCTCCAGAAGCTGTCGAATCGTTGTCGTCGCAATCGTTATCATGAACCACTCGCTTTAATGCAAAAATCCCGTCCCTCATAAGGGACGGGAGAATCTCACCCGCGGTACCACCCTCGTTGATGATCGATTCAACCGACCATCCACTCGGCGCGAAATAACGGACGCTAACCGGTTGAAGCTAGAAATCTTCACCTCAACAGCTCAGGGACGAGTTCGCGATCCTGCCAATATGCCGGGCTCGCACCTTGCCCCGGCTCGCTGCACTGGATGGTCCGCTACTACTTCCCATCGACGCTACATTCGATTGGTAAGCAATCTATCAAAATATCGAGCAGGATGTCAAGTCAGCATCCGACACCTGCGCGTCTTGAGCAACTGTCCACCGTCTCTGTAGGATCCGGCATCCCCCGGCAGAGATCCGCCTAACAATCGCGGATCAGATCGATACCTTCGTCTCCGAGCAGGGGAACTCCACCGTCCGCGACATGTTCCAGATTGTGTATCCCTTCACGCTTCAGGAGTGATGCCGCAAGCGCACTGCGAATTCCACCAGAACAGGCAACTGCGATCGGCTTCTCTACCTGCCGAAGTTCGTCAGGAACTCCGTTACGCAGACTCTGATACGGCACGTTGATCGATCCCTCGACATGCCCGGATTTCCACTCATCTTCGCTACGAACATCCAGCAGGGCCACCTCGCCGGCTTTCAGGCGTTCGGCCAATCCAGACACGTCAAGCGCGGGAGTGGAGTCATATTCAAAGCCCGCTGCGTTCCAAGCAAGGACGCCGCCAGACAGATACCCGGCGACATTCTGAAACCCGACTGCCTCGAGCATGCGGACCAGACGCACCGCCTGCGTATCGCCAGGCGCCGTCACAACTACCTGGGTTTCTGGAGCTGCTGCCCAGGCTGCCCGGGTGCCGACACCTGCCTGGTTCATTGTGACATTGACCGCGCCGGGAACATGAGCGCCGTCGAACTCTCGCTGATCCCGACCGTCGATCATGACGGCACCGGAATCCATTAGCTCTTTCACGCGTGACGGCATCAGAGCGAGTTCGGGAACAGGCTCCGTAACCAGCGGGCCACGATTCAGTTCAACAATCCGTTCGAAGTTTGGCGGTTGCGGAGTACTGGATTCGCTGGTGAGAGTCTTGACGAATGATTCTTCGTCACCGATGTCGAGATAGGGATTATGTCGGCGCTCAAACCCGATCGTCGAATCCGGCTTCATGCTCATCCCGGGCCCCCCGCACAGCGATCCTCCGATATGCCCGGGGCGTAATTCCACGTAGTCCGGGAGTTGCACGATTCTTTGCAGAGAACGGAACAACCCTCGTGCGCCCTCTTCGGCTGCAACCGCAAGATCTGGCCGTGCCAGGTCACCGACGAACAGAGAGTCGCCGCTAAGTAGCACCCATGGCTCGTCAGCACGGCTCATGTCGGCAACCAGGTAGCAGAGATGCTCCGGACGGTGGCCAGGAGTTGCCAACGCGGTAATGCGCGCCTGGCCGATCTCAACCACCTCCCCGTCCTTGAGCGGCTGGTGCTCATAATCAACCCCGGCATCAGCCGAAACGTAAACTGTCGCGCCGGTCGCCGCAATGAGCCGACCTCGCCCCGAGAGGTGATCGGCATGATTATGCGTTTCAAGGACGCGAGTAATCCGATACCCGTTGTTTGCTGCAATGTCGAGGTACTCGTCAATCTCCCACTTCGGATCAATGACGGCCGCTTCCCCCTCATCAGCCATGAAGTACGATGCGCAGCCGAGGTCCTCGTTCAAAACTTCGCGGAAAAACATCTGGGAGACGTCCTCTCTGAATCGGGCATTCAGTTAGTGGTGCGATGCCTGGATAGCGCCAAGAGGCATTCGTGGGTTATGCTGCTGACGCGTTCTATCTTGCAACGCGTCGACCACGCCCTCGTGGCGCACACTATTCTTGCGAGTCGGCAACTTCCATGCCCCAAAGGACGAAACTCAAGGAACACGAAACTCTGGACGTGTATGTAGAGACTCAGCAACAATAGAGGCAGACCCACTTGGCGCGGAACGCGCATGACAATGAAGGATTACAACCGGCAACGGCAATATCGCATCAACCGCGCCGGAGCGGAGTATTTCCAACAGTGATCAGTGATCCCGGTCCGAACATTTTTCCGACTACGCGCAAAGTACTGAACGCTTCGCCTGACGCGGTTCTGGTAGCTGACGCAAACTTCGAGATTCTCAGTGTAAACGAGCGAGCCCCTTCGGCACTCCGGAAAGCAGAAGACCGTCTCATCGGTTCGCGCGTCACCCACTTGATTTCCCGGCGAGACCGTGATCGATTCACCACCATTGCGTCACGCGCCCTCGAACACCCCGACGAAGGAAGTGCGATCATCCCCGGCGAGGTGCTGATCCTCCGAGGTGACGAATCGACATTCCCGGCTGAGATTGGCATCAATCCAATCAGGCACGACGACAGGATATTGCTCATCGTCTCGTTTCGGGACGTCAGCCGGCATCGACGTATCGAAAACGATCTCCGAACCAGTCAGTTGCTCCTTGCTGAGGCCCAGCGAGTAGCGCAGCTCGGAAGCTGGCGCTGGGATGTCGCCGAGGATCGGATCATCTGGTCGAACGAGCTCTATCGCCTGTTCGGGGTCGAGAAAACCGGCGAACCCATCACGCTCGACCAGTTCATTGCACTGATTCATCCCGACGACCGTGACCGAATTCGCGGAATTATCGACGATGCCGCAACCAATCAAACGTCATTCGAGATGGAACACCGGATCGTTCGACCAGACGGGATCACACGGCTCATCTATGGCCAGGGAGCCGTCGGGCTGACCGACGAAGGCGAACTGGTCAGCATGATTGGGACGGCGCAGGACGTCACTGAGCACAAGGCGAACGAGGCACAGGCATTTCAGCTCGCGCTGGAACAAGCCGCACGTCACGAGGCAGAGCGTACCAAGGAACGGTTTCAATTCCTCGCCGAGGTCAGCGAAGTGCTTTCCTCGTCTCTGGAATACGAAACAACGCTCGGAAAACTGATGCGACTGATAATCCCGCGTCAGGCCGACTGGTGCTCGATCAACACAATGGAGCCGAACGGACAGATCAACCGCCTCGCTGTCGCGCACCGGGATCCCGCGAAACAACGCATACTCGAACTGATTCGGGAACGCGGTTTCTTGCCACACGGCGATATGTCCCATCCACTCACCAGGGCACTTCGTGACGCCCGCCCAGAGCTCCACCCGGTGATCGATGAGGCCGAACTCCGCCGCATGGCACGTTCAGACGAGCACTTCGAGCTCATCAGGCAGGTCAATCCAACTTCGGCCATGCTTGTCCCCCTGCTCGCCAGGGGCAGAGCGTTTGGCGTTATTACATTCGGAATCTCCGATTCCGGACGGCGTTTCACAGAAGATGATCTCAATCTGGCGACCGAAGTCGCCCACCGGGCAGCCGTCAGCATCGACAATGCACACCTCTATCAGAAAGCTCAGGAAGCAGCCAGAGCCCGGGAAGAATTCGTGTCGCTGGTCTCCCACGAACTCAAGACGCCGCTGACCGTCATCAAAGGGTATATACAGGTGATGGAGCGCTATCTCGAAAAGCCAGAGTGGGAGCGCGAGCGCATCCGAACTTCCCGCGAGCGGCTATCGACTCAGGTCGACCGCCTGGAACTGCTCGTCTCGGACATTCTGGATGTCTCCCGGATACAGCGCGGACGGCTTGATCTGAATCTCGAACCAGATATTGACCTTGCGAAGCTTGCCAGACACGTAACCGAGCGCTTTGACGATGCGGTCGAAAGGACAGTCGACCACGAGCTGCGGGTTGTTTCAGAGGAACGAGTCGCGGGAAACTGGGACCCATTACGGCTCGATCAAGTCTTCTCAAACTTGCTTTCCAACGCGCTGAAATACTCACCCCTCGGCGGCCGGATTGATGTACTGATCTGGAAGGATGAGGAGACCGCGTTTATCGACGTTCAGGACGAGGGTGTCGGTATCTCGCCCGAAGAGCAACTGACGCTGTTCCAGCCATTCCAGCGCGGAGCAGCCGCCTCCCGAGGCATTAGCGGCACCGGACTCGGCCTCTACATTACCCGCCAGATTATCGAGCAACACGGCGGAACGATTGCCGTTTCGTCGACGCCGGGAGAATTAACGACATTTCACCTGACCCTGCCCCTGAACCCGAAACTTCCCGAAGATCCGCCGCAGAGCGGGGCCTGAGACCGTCCATTCGGTCATGTACAATTCCGGGGTGACTGGCATTCCAGCCAGCGCGATCTCAACGCAGGCCAGCCTGGTTGAGATTGGTGACGCGCCCTCGTAGTTCAGGGGATAGAACGGCGGCCTTCTAAGCCGCATGTCGCAGGTTCGAGTCCTGCCGGGGGCACCAGCAAATGACAATTCCACATGTTCATCAGTTATCGGAGCCAAGGGTGCGCGTAAAACTGCTCTACTTTGCGGTTGCCAGAGAGTTGATCGGGCAATCGGCGGAAACACGTGAGATTCAGCAGGGACAGACGCTCGAAGAACTCTTCGATCAGATCTGCGATGACCATCCCCGGTTGCGGCGCCTACGGCCGTCACTCCTGTTCATGGTGAACGAGGAATACGCGGATCCTTCACTCCCGATACAGGACGGAGACGAGGTTGCGCTCATTCCGCCCGTCTCCGGCGGTGAAGAATCGAGATTTCAGGTAACCGAAAATCCCGTTAGTGAAGCACAGGTTACGGCACTCGTCGCCTCCCCGGAAGCTGGTGCAATCGTCACCTTCCTCGGCACAGTTCGAAACAACGCCCGAGGACGAGCGGTGATAAGCCTCGACTACGAAGCCTATCCGCCGGCAGCGGAACGGATGCTGAAACGGATCGGCGACGAAATCCAGGAGCGATGGGGAATCGAGCAAACGGCAATCATCCACCGAACAGGCAACCTCGCAGTCGGTGAGGCCAGCGTCGCTATTGCAGTAGCATCGGCTCATCGGGGTGACGCGTTCGACGCCTGCCGCTATGCGATCGACCGGATCAAGGAAATCGTCCCGATCTGGAAGAAGGAATTCTACGAAGACGGCGAGACCTGGGTCGGCAGTGAAGCCGAATACCAGGCCGCGTTCGGGACGTCTTCACGGAGCGCTGGTTAGCTCGAATAGCAGAATCCCTGTGGAACGAATTCAGGTGTAGACGACCATTACTCCCGCGAACCAGCGACGGAGTTTAAAACAGAATAGCGACGGCCCCGGGTTACCACCGGGGCCGTTTCTCATCTAGCCAGAGACTCTGGGAGGTGACGCTATTCGTCGTCTTCCAGATCCTTCACCATGCCAAACTCCCTCGAACTGATCGCGAGGTGTAGATCGCCGTCTTCAACGCCCCGGACGGTTTCGCCCGGCAGACGCTTCTTCTTCTTGAAGATCATCCCATGTTCGACAACCAGGAACTCGATATCACCGTCTACCTCGAAATCGGCTTCGGCCACCGAGCCAAGGTTCGAGCCTTCTGAGTCCTTGACGGTCATACCGTTCTCAACCGGCATACGTGACGCTGTCGGGCCACCATCGACAGTTGAACCACCTACCGGCTCCATTGCCCCGGTCAGGTCACTGCGATTGATGACTCCGACGATCGATCCATTGCCATCGACCACCGGGATCTGCTCGGTGTTGATATCGCCGTCAAGCTTGTCGTGGGCGTCGTTAACCGACTGATCGCGAGTAACAGTGGGAACGTCCGTAGACATGAATTCTGACACTGGTCGTTCCAGACTCGACGGAGATTCGTTGATCAGCGCATTCCGGCGGACAATCCCGAGCAGACGGCCCTCGTCGATTACGAGGAGCGAGCGAGTTTCGTTCGTGTCCATCCGACGCCTGGCATGCGAAGCGGGGTCGGTCGACGCGATGCTGTCGGCTTCCGGGGCAAAAAGCTCTTCTAGCTGCGTTGT
>JBBDTL010000058.1:0-10003 GCA_040904465.1 Thermomicrobiaceae bacterium
GCTGTGTCACAATACCGGGAATTAAACCCGGTGCTACCTGATCCTCGTTGGTAGCCGCTGTGTCACAATACCGGGAATTAAACCCGGTGCTACCTGATCCTCGTTGGTAGCGCGGTTTACCCGCCGCCGTGTCAGGATACCGGGGATGAAACCCGGTGCTACCAACTTGAATCGGATGGCTCGATGGAGACGTCACGCAGAAGGCTCGACGGCTCCATCCGCCTGCTTCCGCTCGAACATCTCCAGCATGAGCAATCCCTCGATTTCGATGAATTCGTACATCCGCATCATCGCCTGGAACTCGGGGTCGGTGTGAAGATAGAGACCCTCCATCAAACCCTGGGAGACGACTGGATCGAACACCTTGGAGAACTTGTTGTTCTGGATTGCGATAAACAGCTTGTAGAGGTCCACCAGCTCCGCCGGCATGATCGGCGTGCGCTGGTCACTCATCAACACTTTGCCCCGGGACATGCGTACTTTCAGTCCGTTCTCCATCGCAAACCGGTTCAATTGATTCTCGAACTCCACCGCGGTCTTGCCCTGGCTGAAGAGGATGAGTTTGAAGTAGATCGACTCGATTGCCATATTGAACAGTTCGGTAACTTTTTGCTTGTCGGGCGGGATCGCTTCGACATAGCCCCACTTGACCAGATCGAACAGTGCCCTGGCGGTTTCGAACTGTGTCAGCCCGGCACGAGCGGCGATCGTCGCCACATCCCTGTTTCCGTCAATCAGGCGGTGGACAGCACGCAGCTCCCGTGGCGGAGTTGTTCCCGGCGGCCGGCTAGCACGCCGGTAAATCATGTAGACCGACGGCACGATGGGGCTGATTTCGATCCACTCATCGACTCGCCGGGTACCCTCGATGATCAAATGCATGCTATCGACGGAGACATCGACACCGCCCTCGCGGACGCTCTCGCCGGACTTGAATGTGAATTGACAGTTTCGCCAGAGGAACAGGGTAAATATGGAAATTTCCAGCAATTGTTCCCGGCAACGGGTGACATCCTCAGCGCCTATCATTTCGCGGCGGATCAATTCAGCGACGACTGCTTCGTCGGAGTGGACACCCCGGCGCGTAAGGTCGTCAACCTGCTCGCGGCTCACTTTGCCCTTACGCATGAGCAGATCGCGCATGCTTGGCAGCCGGCTCCCGGCGGCGACATAGCTGATCCGGCCATCCTGAAACGTAATCGTCCGGGAGTTCCATCCCTGAATGAGCGTCAGTACGCCGGACTTGTTACTGAAACTGAGCATCTGAAAAAGGTCGGACAGCGTGAATACGCCGAGTTTCCCCTGAAGGTCGTACTCGGTTCCGACTGTTCCATTTGGCGAGACATCGTTTCGCATGGTTGCGTCGGGCTCCTGCTAGCTGGGTGGCAGACTGATGGTCACTGTGTCGCTCGACTCGTTGCCTGAAATATCGGTTGCCGTCACGGTCAGCTCCGCCTCGGTTGCGTTGGTGTCCCTGGCGTCCCAGACCCCGACCCAATCTCCGCGGTCCGGTATGAACAGAAGCTCACGGATCTCTTCTCCATCGACTTCCAGTACCACGCGTTCGACGCCGACCTCGTCATCCACGGTCGCATGGACCGTCGGAGTCCGGTTGCGCGCATCACCTGATTCCGGCCGGGTGATCTCGATCTCTGGAGCATCCTCGTCGTATCCGAGCTCCTGCCAGATTGCTTGCGCGATTACCTGGTGACCGGCATTGTTGGGATGAATGTCTGCCGGGAACCAGGTAAGCATATCCGTACGGCCGTCGAAGATCTGGGCCAGATCGACAACCGTGAACCCTGCCTCCGACGCGGCATCGCGGATCACACTATTAAACTCCCGCAGCCACCAGGCGTTACTCCCCTCTACGTCCTGATCTCCTTCGGTCAGGTCATAGTATGTGGTTACCACAACGTCCGTATCACGCCCTTCCAGGGCAGATTGCAATTGAGCGATGACCTCTTCATAGTCGGATTGAAATTGCTGCAGTTCAGATTGCCGCTCATCGGCTGACGACTCCCAGAGCGAGAGGATCGTATTGCCTCCCAGTGTGAGCGTGATGGTTCGAACGTCTCCGGACCGCGTGTCGCCGATCACGTCCAGAGCGTCATCGAGCTGGCCTCCGTCCCGGAATGACTGAACTGTTTCACCTCGTTCGGCAAGGCTTCGGAGTTCGACGCTCGTTGGCGAATCTGACCCGAGTTGCGCAGTCTCCATAAATTGATGCAGCAGTGCAGGATACCCTCGCTCAGACGGCAGGCTTGCGAGCAGTCCGGCTGCAACCGAGTCCCCCAGCGCGAGGTACGTCTGCGTGGACTGAGCGTTGCCCGCTGGCTGGAACGTCGGCTGACCGATCAGCGCGAGCGTCAGCACCGTCGCACCGGCGAGCCGGAGCAAGGTGGATCGCGTCATGACTCACCTTCAATCAGTCGCTCGATGACCGGGGCCGATTCCTGAAGCATCCGGCGCGCCGGGTCGTGGGTCAACGCCTGGAGCGCGTCAGAAAGAGAGAACAGTTCCGTATCCCGGCCGAGGTGTTCCTCGAACGTTGGACCCGGCTCCGCGCTGAGGATCAGATTGGAGACTCGCCGATGCTTGCCTCCGTACTCGAACTCGAGCACTCCGCCCCAGGCGACCGGCACAGCTCGAAGTCCCATCTCCTCGTCCACTTCCCGGATAGCGGTCTGATAGGCAGCTTCACCATCTTCGATGTGGCCTTTTGGGAGTACAAGGCTTCCGTCCGCCGTTCGGCGCAGGGCGATCGCGGCCCTTGATGGAATAACCGGGATCGCCCCGGCTTGCGGGACGACCGGCTGCTCGGCTTGTGAACTTCTGGCGGCAAGCTCCAGCTCGGCGCGAATCTTGGCGTATGACACGGGCATCAGCTCCGGCAGCACCATTGTGTTCGCCAGGATCGGCATGAAGTTCGCGTCGCCCTCCCATCGTGGGACGACGTGAATGTGCAGGTGCTCGGAAACACCTGCCCCGGCGACGCCTCCAAGGTTGAGGCCGATGTTGAACCCGTCGCAGCGAAGCACGCGCTTCAGCGCAGTCGTCACCCATGGGATCAGATCCCAGAGATCATGGTTGATCTCGCCTGGCAGCTCAGTAAGATCGGGAGCATGTTGATACGGCACGACCATCACGTGGCCGGAGTTGTAAGGGTACAGATTCATTATGACGTAGGCGTGTGCGGATCGATGAAGGATCAGCGCTTCGACATCGTCATCGATAGCCGGTCTGGTGCAGAAGATGCACGAAGCGTCGCGCGATTCTCCACTGACATAGCGCATACGCCACGGTGTCCAGAGTCGTTCCATTTCCGGGTACCCTATGCTGAGATACGACCATACACACCCGGGATCTTAGCACAGGGCTACCAGTGCGCTGTCCCCCGAAAGTCCCGTACCTTATAGCTGATTCGTGGCTCATCCGCAGCGCCGGACACACCGTTCAGTCGAGCCCGGCGGGGCAGGATTCGCCAGTGCGTTTGATATACTGCCGCATCGGGGTTGGTTGCTCTAATTGTGCCGTAGAAACCTGCGATCGGCTCCCAGAACGTACGCAGGCGGAATAGAAGTATGTCTACATTGCTCTCAAGCGCCCGTCCGTATTCGGAGCGGTCCACTGTGGGAATCGAACGCTGGTTGATGCCCGCGGCCCGGGCGACAATCGATGCACTGATGGTCTTCGTTGCGTTCGGGCTGGCGTACTGGCTGCGCTATGAGCTCGAAATCGGCGGCGAGATCCTGCCCGGATTCAGCCAGCCCTTCTCCTTTTTCTTCGACAGTGTCATTCTGCAACTGATGATCGTCACCGTGGTTGTCTTCCAACTTCGGGGGATCTATCGCCTTCCGCGCTGGACGAGCTTCCTCGACGAAGCGCTGATCATCGCCAGCAGTGCGACTACCGTAATGGCGATCATCATCCTGTACAGCTATCTGCAGCGTTTCTTCCCATCCCGGTTGATTTTTATCTACGCCTGGGTGCTGATGATCGCCCTGTTGCTGGGCAAACGGCTCCTTGTTCGAATGGTCCGGCAAGGCTTCTGGGCGCGCGGTATCGGGGTCGACCGGGTCCTCATCGTTGGCGCCGGACGAGCCGGCCAGAGAATCATGCAGCATATCTACGGAAACCCGCAGCTCGGCTACCGGGTGGTTGGCTTTCTCGGCAATCCACCGGAAGATTCCAACTGGGGTATTGCAACTGAGCGTCGAGTGGAACGCCCGGCGTATCTCGGTGACCCCGGTGCAATTGAAGAGGCGATCCGCCAGCATGAAATCGGCGAGGTCATCATTGCCCTGCCTCCCACTGAACATCGGAGTATTTTTCAGATGATCCAGCAGTGCCGACAGCTGGACGTCTCGTTTACCTTCCTGCCGGATCTGTTCGAGATGGCGCTGGACCGGGTGACGATCCATGAGGTGGCGGGACTGCCGCTGATCGAGCTACGCGAGGCCCGAATACGCGGCTGGAACTACATCGTCAAACGCGCGATGGATATCGTCGTCGCGGTCGGCGTGCTTGTCGTCACGTCGCCGTTGCTGGCGCTGATCTCGCTGGCAATCAAGATCGATTCGCCCGGCCCGGTGTTCATCCGGCAGGTGCGCGTCGGCAGAGACGGCAAGCAGTTTGTCTGCTTCAAGTTCCGCTCGATGGTGCAGGATGCCGAGCAGCGCAAGCAGGAACTGATGCGGCAGGCTGGCAACAACGGACCGCTCTTCAAGATGAAGCTGGACCCGCGCATTACCCGTGTGGGACGAATCCTCAGAAAGACGTCGCTTGATGAAGTGCCGCAGTTCTTCAATGTGGTGCTCGGTGAGATGAGCGTCGTCGGACCTCGCCCGCAGATACCCCCGGAAGTTGAACTGTACGAGGAGTGGCACCACCAGCGCTTACAGGTGACGCCGGGGCTGACCGGCCTCTGGCAGGTGAGCGGGCGGAGCGATCTGAGCTTCGACGAGATGGTCAAGCTGGATCTGTACTACGCGGAGAACTGGTCTCCCTGGCTGGATATCAAGCTGATGCTGAGGACCGTGCCGGCTGTTCTGTTCGGCCGGGGAGCATATTAGATCAGCTCACGTCGGCATTTACTGAACGGTAGTTGGCCAGTTCCGCCTGGCCTTGTCAATGAACGACAATGTCGACACGGAGAGCCTGCACTGAGCGAAGCCGAATGTGTCGACGTCTACCGGTTAACCCTGTTGAGAATTGTCCTGGCGTTCGGGCCACTTGCTATGCCGGCAATATCCTGTCCGTAGTATCCTTGCCCACTGTGTTTCGAACGTTGGCAGTCGGAGTCGCAAGGACGAGCATGACACAACCACGGGTCGCGCTGGCGCACGATTATCTCAATCAGTATGGCGGGGCTGAGCGTGTTGTGGAGGTTCTCCACCGTATCTATCCCAACGCTCCGGTCTACACCTCGATCTTCGATCTCGAATCGATGCCCCCGGACTATCAGTCATGGGATATTCGCACCTCATTCCTTCAGCAGGCGCCCGGAATTCATCGAAACCATCAACCCTATCTTCCTCTCTATCCACTGGCCTTCAAGTTTCTCCGGGTGACTGGAGATTATGAAGTACTGCTCTCGTCCAGTAGCGCCTGGGGCAAGGGCGTCAACGTTGACCCGGATATTCTGCATATCTGCTACTGTCATAGCCCGATGCGTTTTGCCTGGGACTTCGATCACTACGCCGAGCGCGAGCGCATGGACGGGATAACGCGGTCTGTGGTGCAGCCGGTCCTTCGGCGCTTGCGCAACTGGGACCGGGCGACATCCCGCCGGGTGCATCATTTCATTGCCAACTCGAAGGTAGTGCAGCAGCGAATCCAGCAGTTCTGGGGTCGTCAGTCAACCATTATTCATCCGCCGGTTGAGACGGAGAGCTTTCAGCCAGTTCCGGAGTCGGAAACCGGCGACTTCTACGTTCTGGTTTCCCGGCTCGTTCCCTACAAGCGATTTGATATTGCCATTGAGGCCGCGAACCGGATGGCGATCCCGCTGAAGATCATCGGTGATGGCCGGGCCAGAGCAGAACTGGAGGCAATGGCCGGGCCGACAGTGGAATTCGTGGGACGGGTTGACGACTCGGAACGCAACCGGCTGTTTGCTCTGTGCCGGGCAGCGATCTTCCCGGCCGAGGATGATTTCGGGATCGGGCAGGTCGAAGTTCAGGCCGCCGGCCGGCCAGTGATCGCCTTCGATAAAGGCGGAGCACGGGAAACGATTATCGACGGGAAGACTGGCGTGTTATTCTCCCCGCAAACAGCGAACGGATTGATTGACGCGGTCCGGCGGTTCGATTCGCTGTCGTTCTCGTCCGAGCAGATCGTCCGGCATGCCGGACAATTCAGCCGGGCTCGGTTCGAGCGCGAGATACGCGAGTTCGTCGAGGATGCCCACGAGCACTTTTACCGTGACGACACAGGAAGCTAGAATCCGGCATCTGATTGAGGGTCTATGGAATTGAAGTATTACGTCTCCATCATCAGACGTCGCTGGGTTCCGGTCGTTGCGGTACCGCTGCTGGTTGCAATCCTCGTCGTGTTGCAGGCAATCGGGAGTGATCCATCCTACACCGCGTCTTCAAGACTAACGGTAACGCGGGCGCCTGAGCAGGTCGATATCGAAGACTTTCGGTACAACGACTATTACCTCTTCCTCTCCAGCGAGTTTCTGGTGGATGACCTCGTGGAGGTTGTCCAGGGAAACGTTTTCGCGCAGGACGTAGGCGAGCGTGTCCAGGAGGAGTTCGGCGTGCAGATGGATCCCGGTATGATTCAGGAATCGCTTGAGTCCGACCGCAGTCACCGGATCCTCTCGGTCGATGTCTCGCACGAAGACGAGGATCATGCGCTGATGATCGCCCAGGCGGCGACCCGTCAGCTCAGCGAGAACGCGACGGAGTATTTCGGGTTTGAGGGTGAGGATCGGGAAGCGCTGATCGAGCCGATCCAGTTTCCCGAGAATGCCGCGCAGGATGTGACCCAGGATCAGATCTTCTGGGTGCTGCAGATCATGGTCGCTCTCTTCGGCGGGCTGCTGATCGCAGTATTCCTGGAGTACGTTGACGACCGGATCTACTCGGCAGAGATGGCGGAGCGTTCACTGGACATGGACGTTCTCGGCGAAGTTCCCCGCGGGAGAGTGATCTAGGTGCGTCCAGAAGAGTATCTGCTGATCATCGCGCGCCGCTGGTGGCTGGTGTTGCTGACGATCGTCGTAGCTGCCGGGGCTGCATATATGTACAGCTCCATGCAGGACGAAACCTATCAAACGTCAGCACGGCTGATGGCGATTGCCGAGCCTCCTGACTACTACACTGATCTCTACGCCAAGAACCGGCTCGCGTCGTACCGTGATCTGATCGACAATTACGATTTTGTTGCCCGGGCGCTGCAGAGTGCAGGGTCTGAAATCGACCCGGGTCAGGCTACTGCGTCCCTTTCGCTGGGGCACAATCCGGACAGCAACATCGTCCAGGTGATCGCGACGGATACGGACCCAGAGCGAGCTGCCGAGGTCGTCAATGCTGTGGCCGGGGAATTCGTTGAACAGACCGAGGCCGAGAATGAATCGATCAGGGAAACCTACGCGAACGAAGATGATTCGGTTTATCGGGGCGGGATTGTCCGGATAGTGCAGCTCGAGAGCCCCAACCCACCGGAGACGCCGACCGGACCACGGGTCCGACTGAACACGGCCGCTGCGGCGGTTCTCGGTCTGGCGTTCGGCGTACTGCTGGCATTCGGCTTCGCCTATTTTGAAGACACGCTACGCAAACCTGAGGACATTGACCGATATCTCGGTCTGCCGACCATCGGCATGGTTCCCAGGCGATAGCAACTGGAGGTATCCGAGTGGCATCTGATGAGACCCGAGGACAGACCATGCCGTCGCCGCAGTCGCTGGATCTGGTGGTGGTACGAGAGCCGGATTCAGTCGGTGCGCAGGCATATCGGTCCATCCGCGAGACGCTGCGACACGCGAAAGTGGATGTTCCAATCAGGTCGGCCTTGCTGGCAGATGTTGGCTCTCGTGATCAGGCGGGCGAAGCTGCAGCCAATATCGCTGCCAGCTTTGCCCTCAACGGCGATTCGACCGTGCTGGTCGATCTCGATGCTGCAGACCCGGTGTTGGCCAATCTGCTGCATGTATCGCAAAGTCCCGGTCTGATTGAATGGCTATCCACGGGCGCTGACCAGCCCGATGCTGCGCTCGCGCCGATCGCGACAGAGATTCCGGATCTCGGGCTGATTCCTGTCGGTACCCGGGTACGGGGCGGGCCCGCCGCGCCGCTGGCTGATCTTATGACAGACAGTGCCTGTGCCAGATTGATCAAGCAACTCGGGGAGTCGGCGCACCTCGTCATCTTTCACGCTTCGGTCGCGCCGATCTCCAGTCAGGCGTTGACGGTCGCGGCAGAGGTTGATGCAGTGGTGCTCATTATCCGTTCAGGAACGACAAAACGCACCGATGCCCAGCGAGCCAAAGAATCCCTGGAACGAATCGGTGCGAATCTTCTGGGCGTGGTGCTAACAGATTAACCTGATGCGTCACTTCTGCAATCGGAGTTGCGTGGATGATTGCATTGCTCCCGAGCCCCCGGACACACTGCCGGTCTGACCTGCGTCGCCGTTTCCGGACGGTTCCTCGCCCGACAGCCGCTCAATACTGATCAGCTTCGCGGAGACGAGCTCCCGAATGGCCCGGTCCGGACTTTCAGTCAGGTCACCGTGTTCGCTGGTCAGTGCGCTCAGGAGGGTGCCGCCATTGAGCAGGAACAGAAGTACCAACCGGGCGCTTCTGGTGAGGTCCGTCACGGTCCAGAGGTCCAGCTCGCGATCGATGAGCTGGATTTCGTAATCCACCGGTTTTTCAGGCGGGGCTAATCGCTCACTTTCGTCATGATCCCGGGAAATTCGCGCGAGCACGTGCTCAAGCAGTCGCTCGACGCTGCGTCTAACCTGTTGAGCTGCTTCTCCATAACGCCATGCGAGCGCGTGAAGTTGATTGTATGTCGTGATGAGCCGCTGCAGAAGCGCACGCTCGTGGGCGTTCACGTGGCCAATTACATGATCATCGATGATCGTGTCCGGGAGTGATTCGACGTGTTCATCGTGCTGATCCTTAAGCAATCGATCGGCAAGATAGGTGGCGTTCAGAATCAGCGGCTCGAATGAGATCTCGGGATCAAAACTGGACTTACTGGAGGGCGATAGAGGAGTGAACTCGAAGGTTCCGTCGTTTTCCCGAAGGAGTGTAACGAGCGCTGTCTGAATCTGCTGGGCAATTGCCTGACTAATCTCGCTTTCAGAGATGTAGCCGATATCCAGCAATACTTCACCGATTCGCTCTGGATCATCGGCGACTGACTGAAGCGCCAGCGCCTGCTCGATCTGCTCCTCGGCAACGTGCCCGAGCTGCATCAACACTTCGCCGATTCTCATGGCGTTGTCGTTGGTCGAGACCGAACGCACCGCGCCGCGATCGAAGTAGATAGTCACTTGATCGTGCATTGTACGCAGGGTTAGCGCGCCGGACTTGCGGTAGCTGGCAAGCAGGCTGAGCGTTTCGAGCAGGGAAACGGCATTGAGCTTGCCGTGCATCGGTAAATTTGTCATCTCATCATTCATTACGCTCTAGCATACTCAAGCGACAGCCGTCCATGTGAGAGCAATTCGACACTAACTATCTTGCAGGTTCAGCTTTATCCTGTCCAAACGCGGACAACGACGTGAAATGAATCAGTTTCCGTTTCCGAAGCCGGTCGATGCCAGTTTTAAACTGCTGCGCCGTCAATCCGCTTCGCAAGGCGATGACATCCAGTGTGGTATCTCCGTTCAGGACCGACATCAGGATCGTTCGTTCGAATTCGCCAAGCACGTTAATAGTCGCTGAATCGATCAGTGAATCGCTCGGCTCGATGCGGAGACCGGCATCGTGTACGGCACTCCATTCATCGGCAAGCCTCATCGCGTTGAGGACCATTGA
>JBBDTL010000059.1:0-9289 GCA_040904465.1 Thermomicrobiaceae bacterium
CACGCCCGGCCTCCCGGAAGATGCCGCGGTTGCCGATCTCAATGTGCTCGACTGACTGAACGAAGTCCATTACCTGTCCGGACGTGACGTTGACTCCTGCTCGTCGAAGCGTCCGCCCGAACCTGACTGCGCGGTTGACGAATTGATCACTTCTGGCCATACGTCCCCCTGCTAGCTGTCAGACGGTGTTCCGGAACCCGACGCCGATGACACGAGCTCGCCAAGCTTCTTGGTCCGAATCTCGTGAACGTCCTCCTGATGCTTGAGAATCGCGCCAAGCGTCGCCCCGGCGATCTCTTCATTCAGCTCCTGGTGGTTGAGCGCCAACAGCGCGCTCGCCCAGTCGAGCGTCTCTGCGACACCCGGGAGCTTATACAGATCCTCGCGCCGCAGCTCGTGGATGAACGTCGCAACCTGGAGCGCCAGCCGGTCCGAGATCCCTTCGATCTTGTTGGTAATGATCTCGAGTTCCTTCTGAACGTCCGGGTAATCAATCCAGTGGTACAGGCAGCGCCGCTTGAGCGCGTCATGCAGCTCACGAGTACGGTTGGACGTGATAATGACAATCGGCGGGTACTCGGCCTTGATCGTTCCGAGCTCCGGAATCGTGACCTGAAAGTCGGAAAGCAATTCGAGGAGAAATGCCTCGAATTCCTCGTCAGCCCGATCGATCTCGTCGATCAGGAGAACCGGAGACTTGCCCTTGTGCCGCACGGCCTGTAGCAGCGGCCGCTCGATCAGGTATTCGGAGCTGAAAATCTGCTCCATCGCCTGCCGGTCGCTCAGGTCACGGTCTTCCATAACCCGGATCGCGAGCATCTGCCGTGGATAGTTCCACTCGTACACCGCGTGACTGACATCCAGGCCCTCGTAGCACTGGAGTCGAATCAGGTCGGTATCGAGGACATCCGCCAGCACTTTGGCGACCTCGGTCTTTCCTACGCCTGCTTCACCTTCGAGCAGCAAAGGCTTGGGCAACTGGAGCGACAAATAGATCGCAGTCGCCAGACTGCGCTCACTGACGTAGCGCTCCGATGCCAGTGCTTCCTGTACTTGCTCGACTGTATTGAGCTCCAACCGTTCCACCTCTCGTGATTAACCCCTCATCATGCACGTCGCACAAGGTTGCGGTGTGTATCTGGCACACCTGTCAATCATAGCAAATAACCGTGAACACACTGTTCGTCTTCCGTGCGCCTGCGCAAACCACGCGAACGGGCGGCAATGAATGCCGCCCGCTTTTCCGCAAATTCAGATCGATTCCGGCAGCCTAACCGGCGATCTTCTGCAGCGCTCTCCGTGTGTAAACCGTTGTCAAATGCGCCCGGTACTGATCGCTGGCGTGGATGTCCCCAACGAACTCAAGCCCGTCTCCGGCTTTGTCAGATGCGGCCTTGATGTTGTCTTCGCTGAGCTCTTTGCCGCTAATCTCTGACTCAACAGCAGTCAATCGCGTAGCGATCGGCACCGATCCCGTCACCGCAAGCCGGACGGTGCCGTCGTTGGTGCGAACGGCACCGATACCCACAATGGCGTATCCTGACGCAGGATGTGCGAACTTCAGGTACGTCGCGTTCGCGATGTTGGAAACGTTCGGGATGCGGATCTCGGTTACCACTTCTTCTGGCTCAAGTTTCGGAGTGAACATGTCCATGAAGAACTCTGCTGACGTCTGCGTGCGTTCTCCGTCTGGACCGATACTCTTGATCTCGGCTTCAAGCGCGAGCAGAATCGCCGGGAAGTCGGAAGCCGGATCGCAGTGTGCGCAGGCGCCTCCAATAGTTCCCATGTTTCTTACCTGGATATCGCCAACGTTATCTGCTGCCTCGACGAGAGCTGGCAATTTCTGCTTGACCACATCGGAACTCATCAATTCATGGTAGGTGGTCATTGCTCCGATGACCAGAGTGTCGCCATCCTCGCTCACGCCCTTGAGTTCCGAGAGTTGTGAGATGTCGATGAGTGCCGTCGGCTGTGCCAGACGAAGTTTCATCACCGGGAGAAGGCTGTGTCCCCCGGCCAGAAGCTTGGCTTCCGGGTTGTCTTTGAGCAATTGAATTGCGCCGGATACATTCTCCGGGCGATGATAATCAAATTCAGCTGGATACATACTCTAGCTCCCTTTCCGTTCTTCAATCACTTCCCACAGACGTTGCATTGTCAGCGGCATATCAATGTGTTTCACTCCGAGCGGACTCAATGCGTCGATAATCGCATTAACTACGGTCGGTGTCTTCTGCCTGGTAGCGATCCCCAGCGACGACGCCATGCAGCGACTCTGCCTGCCTGGTATCGATATCAGCTATGCGGGCGTCTCCATACGGGCTGCGCACCACGCCCATGTGGGTGAAGTGGCTTCTCCGGATGTCATCCGTATGATCCGCTCGCCCGGTCATCACCCGTGCGTCTCCACGCTGTTTGACTGAGGCCCCGAGCAGTTTTTTGACTTCCATCGGAACCTCCTTCGCCTCGAGCTGGTCGGACGTAGCCACGTATGAGCCGGCTCGCCGGTCCTCGCGACCGGCGGGAACCGTGCCTCGTGCTGTTTAGTCGTCGCCTGCCGTACCGCTCATTTTCTTTGAGGCGAACTGAACTGACTTGACGATATTCTGGTAGCCGGTGCAGCGGCAGAGATTGCCTTCGAGGTTGTGCCGGATCTGCGCTTCATCCGGGTTGGGGATCCGCTGCAACAGATCGTAAGAGGCCATGATCATGCCAGGAGTGCAGAAACCGCACTGCAGCCCATGTTCTTCCCAGAAACCTTCCTGGATCGGATGCAGGTCGCCATTCTGTGCCAGGCCCTCGATCGTGGTGATCTCAGCGCCGTCGGCCTGGGCTGCCAGCATCGTGCAGCACTTCACTGCCTGTCCATTGAATAGAATCGTGCAGGCCCCGCACTGGCTGGTATCACACCCGATGTGCGTGCCAGTCAGATTCAGGACGTCGCGGATGTAGTGAACCAGCAGCATGCGTGATTCGACCTCGCTGGTGTGCTTCGTTCCATTGACCGTTACGGTGATCTGGTGCTTCACGCGTGTCTCCCTCCGTGGTGTCAGGTCAATCGACCTGTATCTCAAAACAGGCACGTCTTCGTGCCGGTTTCGCCTTCCCTAGGACCCCTGCTTGATTTGCTCTTCGACACAGCTGAAGAACTGGTCGATCATTCGCTTCGATACGCTTCCCATCATCCGCTGAGCGACGGAGCCCACGGGTCCACCCACCTCAACATCACCTTCGTAGGTGATCTCGGTCTTGCCGTCAACACTCTCGGCCAGATCAATCTTGCCGGTGCCTTTGACGAATCCCGGACGACCACTTCCTTCGACATACATCTTGTAGTCGGTAGGTTCGTTAATCTCCGTGATACGAACTTTGCCTTCGTAGGTTCCGCGAATCATCCCCACGCCGACATTCATCGCCATGTCATATTCATTCTCGGCCGTCTTGTCGAGTCGTTCGACGCCTGGGAGGCAATTTGAGAGCGAATCCGGATCCAGCAGTCGGTTCCAGACATCCTGACGCTCCGCGTTGACGGTGTAGCTCCCGGAAATCTTCATCCTTCCCCCTTGTAACCTGTGCCGGATCTCGAGTCCGGCTCGATAAATCATCTGGTCGAGACAGGGCGCGATTACTCGACAGTCTTCACGTAGTCATCACTATCGCTGATTAACCTCAGCGTTCCATGCGGGCGTGCCGACGTTCCTACGGCAATTCTGGTTCCACAACGTGTGACCGAGAAAGCCCGATCAGCAATTGTGGATCTTCTCTGTGCAACCTGGCGACGCTATTCGCCGGATGTCCGCGTGTACCGTCTTCGCCATCCTACTCACTGCCTGCAACCCGGTCAATAGGGCGACTCAATAGAATTTGCCGATATGCGGCCCTGATTGGAGGCGAATAATGATGTGTTAGTCAGATAGCTCACCATCCGTATGGAATGTTCCTGCGGCTGGCGAGCGCAGGCATTGTTCCTCTCTGGAGTATCTGCTCCGCCCGGATCAATAGCATCAGTATCTCGTCCGGCGCCAGGTACGGCTCCAGCAGAGAGAACATCAATTCCTGATGTCGCTCGATTCGATGCAATCGATGGCAAAGCTCCTGAGGGATCGGTTCACCCCCGAACTCCCAAATGACCGTACGGAGTTTCGGATCAATATTGAATGTCAGCCCGTGATCTATGCCCCAGACTTGCCGCTGATATTTTCCAAGGAAGAAGTGGCTTGCTTTCCGGTCGGCGTTGTTGGCGATCACATCGAACAGCGCAAGTTGTTTCAACTGTGACGAGAATGACTCTTCATCGAGAATGAGCTCTGAACGTTGCTCGGGCTCGATATAGAGTTGGACGGTGCCGATGCCATGGGGCCCTTCCCGGATGACCGTCGGAGGTACGAAGCGCCAACCAAGGAATCGGCTCAACAGGTACGCGGCGTATTCACGCTCGAAGAGGGTGCCAATTGGAAAATCCCAGAGCGGTGCTTCACCCTGTTCGGGTTTGTAAATGGCGATAAAAGGCTCCGGTTCGCCAATCTCCAGCGCGACGGCAAACGTGTAGTTGGAGCCCCATGGGACGAGTTGGGATTCGAGAATCTCGGCCGATTCGAGCGCCTCGATGACGGTGCGCTCTTCGACAAGCCGGCCTCGGCCAGTGCGCAAAAAACGAGCATGGAGCGGCAGTTCGCTGAGACATTCCTGTTCATGGGCGGGATCGTCAACGTGATCGGTCATGGTCATGAGAGCCCTTGCCGCTTACTGTGGTGCCTTATTGATCATGGTCTAGTTTAGCCAATTGCAGTGTACATGTGCAGCTACCGTGGAGGTGGGCGACGAGGAGAGCATTTCAGGTGCTCCAAATACAACTATTAGATGTTGAACTGGTCTGCCTTATCCCTGGTGGCACGTTTGCTGCTGACACGATAGACTTGTTGACCATGTGAGTCGGGCCTATATGTCCGGCTCATTTCATTTTTCGGAGGATAGCCGCGTGCAATCCTCCGCGAACGGTTCGGAAGGAGAACGCTCAAGATGTTTGACGTTACAGATCGCGCTCTGGACAAGCTGGAGACTCTGAAGCAGGAATCTGGTCCACAAGAGGGCCAGGGAGTAACCCTCATCGTTCAGGAAGATGGTGAACTCGGGCTGGCGCTGGCGCACCCGCAGGAAGAAGACCATGTAGTCGAACGAAACGGTGAGCCGGTGATCATTGTTCCCCAGCCACTTCTGGAGCCACTTGATGGAATCACGCTCGACTATGTCGAGAATGAAGAGCACCAGGGCTTCACCCTCGACCGGCAAGATGGCGAGCCAGTCGCCGGCGAGAGCTAACTGAATTTCCTGTCACGCAATCGTGACGCGCTCACCGGCAGCCATCGGCTGTCGGTGTTGTGTGTTCTGGTGATGGCGAGGCGGTAGGTGATCATACTGCCGCTTTGCTATAATCGCCATCGATGAATCTGGTTGACGAGAAGGTGGAGTACGTGAGAGTCACGGTTGAACAACAGCCGAAAAGTTCGGTTACGCTCGACATCGTTGCTGACGCTGATGAATTCAAGCAGGCGGTGGATCGCGCGTTTCGCCGCGTGAATGGACTGGTGAATGTTCCAGGGTTTCGGCCCGGGAAGGCACCGCGGCAACTCGTCGAACAGCGAGTCGGCCGTGATTTGATCGTGCAGGAAGCGCACCGCGATATCATGGACGATCTCTATCGCAAAGCGCTCGAACAGGAAGATATCGTCCCTGTTTCTGATCCGGACGTTGATGTCTATCAGGACGAGCCGGTCGGCTTCAAGGTCACGGTCGAAATCTACCCGAAGGTCGATCTCGGCGACTACTCGGACATTTCCGTGGAACCGCGCGAGGTGAACGCGACCGAGGAAGAGGTCGACGACGTCATCCAGAATCTGCGCAATCAGCAGAGCACCTGGGTTGCACCGGAAACACCTTCCGCGCCCGTCGAAGGCGACCAGGTGATCCTCGACTTTGAGGTTTACGAAGGTGACGAAGAGTTCCATGAACCGGTCGTCGGCGCGGATTTTGTGCTTGGCGACGGACCGCTGTTTACGCAGATCGAAGAGGCGGTCAAGTATCTCGAGCCGGGTGCTGAGGCCGAATTCGATATCGAGTTCAAGGAAGATGACGAAGAAGTCCCGGAACAGATTCGCGGAAAGACGCTCCACTACAAGGTGAAGCTGCAGGAAGTCAAGAAGCGCGAGCTGCCCGAGCTCGACGAGGAATTCCTTCAGTCCGTCAGCGAAGAATATGAATCCGTCGATGACCTGCGAGAAGCGGTCCGCAAGGATCTGTTGCAGAACAAGGTTCAGCAGTCTCGCGAAGAATTCCTGGATGAAACATTCGGCAAGTTCGCAGATCTGGCGAAGCTCGAAGTGCCAGATGGCCTGGTTAACACCGAACTCGATCGAGAGTTCCAGCAACTCGGGGAGCGACTCGGTCAGCAGGGTATGAGTATGGATGAGTATCTGCGGATGACCGACAAGTCTGCAGAGGAGATCAAGAGCGAGATGCGGCCCGATGTTGAGGACCGCGTTCGCAACTCATTGATTCTCGAAGCGTTCGGTGAAGCGGAAAGCATCGAAGCCACCGACGAAGACATCAACGCCGAGATCGACAACATGGTCGGTGACAGTGAACAAGCCGACCAGATGCGCGAGCTCTATCAAAGCGATTACTTCAAGAACATGCTCAAGAGCCAGCTTGAGAATCGAAAGATTACCGAAAAGCTGATCGACCACGTTAGTGGTGGGGTCGGCGCAATTACTGGCGAGGGCCGGACTTTGCTGGACGAACAGGCTGCGGCGACCGCTGCCTCTTCGACAGAAATCGAAGGCTCATCCACTGAGAATGATGAAACCGCAACGTCCGATGATTCTGACGACTCGTCGACCGAAAGCGAATCCGAAGAAGAAGCCGCGGCTGCTGCTGCGACTGGTGACTCCGGCGCCGACGATGACGAAAAGAAATCGGACGCCTGATAGGGAACCGGGCCGCGGGGAAGGATGATCTGTTTAATGGACGACCACATGCATCCGCAAGCGATTGTCCCGTACGTTGTCGAGACGACAAGCCGGGGCGAACGCGCCTATGATATTTATTCGAGATTGCTTCGGGACCGCATCATTTTTCTGGGAACCGGAGTGGATGACCAGGTCGCCAACGCGATTATTGCGCAGATGATCTTTCTCGATTACGAGAGTCCGGAGCAGGACATCAAACTGTACATCAACAGCCCGGGCGGTCTCGTGTACGCCGGGTTGGCGATTTATGATACGATGCAGATGATTCGTTGCGATGTGCAAACATATAGTATCGGTCTGAGCGCCAGTATGGGTGCTGTGCTGCTTGCCGCTGGAACGAAGGGCAAGCGTTTCGCGCTCCCGCACTCCCGGGTATTGATCCACCAGGGAAGCTCCGGTTTCCGGGGTTCGGTTCCGGATATCGAGATTCAGGCACGGGAGACGATCAGCCTGACGACGAAGATGACCGAGATCATGGCGTATCACACCGGTCAGACGTTCGAGCGTATCAAGCAGGACACGGATCGTGATTACTTCATGTCGGCGGAAGAGGCGCGGGACTACGGTATTGTGGACCAGGTTCTGAGCACTAATCAGGCGCCGACGGTCTAGAGAGAACAGAAACAGGGGGACCGAGGCATGGCCAATGCTCGTGGCGGGCGAGGACAGTACCGATGCTCATTCTGTGGCAAGGGACAGGATGAGGTCCGGCGGTTAATCGCGGGTCCTGGTGCCGTCTATATCTGCGATGAATGCGTCCACCTCTGCCGTGAGATCATCGACGAAGAAGAGGTCCCCGACTCTGCACCGCAGCCGACGCTTGCCAGCGTGCCGACTCCGAAAAAGCTCTACGAGCAACTGAGTCAGTACGTGATCGGACAGGATCGGGCCAAGAAAATCCTCTCAGTGGCGGTCTACAATCACTATAAGCGAGTCACTGCAACGCTCGATGACGAGGATGATGTCGAATTGCAGAAGACGAACATCCTGCTTGTCGGGCCGACAGGAAGTGGAAAGACACTTCTGGCCCAGACGATGGCGAAGCTGCTGGATGTACCGTTCTCGATCGCTGACGCGACTGCCCTCACCGAGGCAGGATACGTTGGTGAGGACGTTGAGAATATTCTTCTCCGGTTGATCCAGTCGGCTGGCGATGTCCAGCGGGCGCAGCACGGTATTATCTACATCGATGAGATCGACAAGATCGCTCGGAAGAGCGACAACCCCTCGATCACCCGTGATGTTTCCGGTGAAGGTGTCCAACAGGCGTTGCTGAAGATCATCGAGGGAACGGTTGCGAATGTTCCGCCACAGAGCGGACGCAAGCATCCGCACCAGGAGTATCTGCAGATCGATACCAGCAATATCCTGTTTATCTGCGGTGGCGCATTCGAAGGCCTGGAAGAGGTTGTCCGCAAGCGAGTGGGGCGGACCAATACATTCGGGTTCAATGCACACTTCGATGACGACGCGGACGACGTCGACGAGAAGGGCGTCCTGAAACACGTCAATCATGACGACTTGCTGGAGTACGGCCTGATTCCAGAGTTCGTTGGACGGCTCCCCGCGGTGGTCTCGCTCGATCATCTGTCTCATGATGATCTGATGCGGATTCTCGTCGAGCCACGAAACGCAGTGGTTCGTCAGTACAAGAAGATTTTGAAGCTGGACGATGTGGAACTGATCTTCACTGATGATGCGCTCGAGGCGACCGCCAGTCAGGCTGAGAAATGGAAGACCGGCGCCCGTGGTCTTCGTACTGCGATCGAAGACGCGCTGATGGAAGTGATGTACGAGATCCCGTCGCTCGACGGCGTTCAGAAGTGCATCATAGATGCAGACGTCATCAACCGGCTTCGTCCGCCGTTGCTCGTGGCAGCCGGAGATGAAGAACTGCCAAGGGACTATCAAGAGTCGGCATAATCGAGATGTTCATCTAAGTAGATGAATCAACGGGGAGTGTTAATGGCACTCCCCGTTTTCTGTTCTCGTGCGATGATTGTCGTCCAGACCATAAATGATCGAGCCTGGACGCTGCGCGCAGCTACCCGTATTTGAACCTGGCGCAGTCACCGTCATCCTGGCCTGTCCTGAGCGGACACGAACGGACTCAGGACAGGCCCTGGCGAAGGATCTCTCCCTGTAGATTGTGACCGGTCCCGGACAGGTAACCAATCCCACCCTGAGATCCTTCGACGACGCGCCGCACGAGCAACCCCGCGATGTGTTCGCTCTGGATGACGTAATAAGAACGAACTTGA
>JBBDTL010000060.1:0-1522 GCA_040904465.1 Thermomicrobiaceae bacterium
CGCGCTGATCGCCGCGTCGATCTCACTGGTCTTCTCGTTGATCATGCTGGCGGCCTTTGATCGTGGCGAGAGCGGGATGCAGCTGACTGAGACGTTTGACTGGCTGCCCGATGTCGGTATCGAATATCAGATGGGTGTCGACGGGATAAGCGTGCCTCTGATCGTGCTGACGACGTTGCTGGTCGTTATCTCGATTCTGGCATCATGGGACGCCATCGAGCACCGTGTCCGCGAGTACATGATCGTCATGCTGTTGCTGGCGACCGGCATGATTGGCGTGTTTGTCAGCCTCAACCTCTTCCTCTTCTACATTTTCTGGGAGGTTGTGCTGATCCCGATGGCCTTGATGATCGGCATCTGGGGAAGCGCGAACCGGGTCTATGCTGCGGTGAAGTTCTTCCTGTACACGCTCGCCGGCAGTCTGCTGATGCTCGTCGCAATCGTTGCAACCTATCAGAGCTACTATGAACAGACCGGTGAACGCACGCTGAACGTGCTGCAACTGACCCAGGGCGAATACGGGACCGATTTCCAGATGTGGGTCTTCCTGGCGTTTTTCCTCGCCTTTGCGATCAAGATTCCGCTCTGGCCGTTCCATACCTGGTTGCCGGACGCTCACGTTGAGGCGCCTACGGCCGGTTCAGTGCTTCTGGCTGGTGTGCTGCTGAAAATGGGTGGCTACGGACTGATGCGCTTCAATCTGCCAATGTTCCCGGACGCGTCCGAAACATTCGCGCCGCTCATCATTATCTTGTCGGTGATTGCGATCATATATGGCTCGCTTGTGGCACTGGTGCAAACCGACCTCAAGAAGCTGGTTGCCTATTCATCGGTTAGCCACATGGGCTTTGTGACACTCGGCATCTTCGCCTTCAACGCGCAGGGGATGTACGGCGCGATGATCGTGATGATCTCGCATGGGTTTGTCACGGGTGCGCTCTTCCTGCTTGTCGGGGTCGTCTATCACCGGGCACATACCCGGTTGATCGAGAAGTTCGGCGGACTGGCCACGAACATGCCGATCTACGCGTCGTTCTTTGGATTATTCATGTTTGCCTCCCTAGGTCTTCCTGGTTTGTGTGTCTTCGTCGGCGAGTTTCTGGGTTTTCTTTCTGCCTTCTGTGAGTATCAATTGGCTGGAATCATTGCGATGGCAGTGGTGATTTTTTCCGCCTGGTACATGATGTGGATGTTCCAGCGTGTGGTATGGCAACGCGCTCCGGGAGAACCACCTGATCATGACGACCCGGAGGCGAAACTGATCGAGGCTGGAGCAACACCGCAGGTCGCCGGCGGATCTGGCGAGCATCACGAAGATGTCGATCCGCGCGCGCTGAGAGACGTGAACGCCAGGGAGATTATTTCGCTTGCGCCGCTGGCAGTACTGACGATCTGGATCGGTGTACAGCCGGGTCCGTTTATGGAACTGATGCGGCCGGCGCTGGAAGCGCTGCTGCAGCCATTCGGCGGGTCCGGGTTCTAGACCGGTTCGGGCCCTGTCGTGCGGCGGGTGAACCGCCGC
>JBBDTL010000061.1:0-7936 GCA_040904465.1 Thermomicrobiaceae bacterium
GCTTCCCAGGCCGGCGATTCCCAGTCGTCTTCCGGGTCGGCCGGTTGTACGTCGTAGTGGGTATAGATCAGGAGTGTTGGCGCTGCATCGCGGTCTGCTGCGATCTGACCAAATACCACGGGGAGTCCGTCCGTCGGCATGACGTGCGCGTCGATCCCGACATCTCGCATCATCGTCGCGAGAAGCTCGGCGCACTCCTCGACGCCCTCACCACTGGAGCTGATCGATTTCTGCTGAACCAGGCGCTGCAGATCGGCGATCATTTGCTCCCGGTTGTCGTCCACGAATTGCCAGACGGCCTGAAGATCACTCATGATAGTTCTCTCTCCTGAGCTCGATCCTGATCGTGCCGGTCGACTGTACCGTACCGGAAACTGCCGCTTCTGTCGCGGGGTTTTCCATCTGAGTGTTGAACGAGGTGCCACGGCAAGGTATGAAGAAAGGACCCGATTGCTCGGGTCCTGAATCATTCACTTGCGTTGCGTGTGTGCGTGTCCGTAGACGTTACCAGATGCCGAGTTCGTCCTTGGCATCCTCGCTCATTTTGTCCGGTCCCCACGGCGGGGTCCAGACGAGGTTGACGCCGACTTCGCCGAGATCCGGCAATCCGTCGAGGGCGCTGTTGACCTCCTGCATAATGACCGGTCCGAGCGGGCAGGCCATCGAAGTCAGGGTCATCGTTACATTGACATCATTCTTCTCGCCGTTATCTTCGATATCGACGTCGTAGATCAACCCGAGGTCGACGATGTTGATCCCGATCTCCGGGTCATACACTGTCTTCAGGCTTTCGATTACTTCGTCTTTCGTGAACGTTGCCATCTTGCCTCCATTTCACAGGCTGAGCGTCATGCGTGACGGTTTGCTAAAAGGGTACGCCTTCGTTCCGTGTTTGAAAATCAGGCTTCGGATTCTGCCACCGGCCAGTCGGTAATCCCGTAGGCGCCCGACTTGAGGACCTTGAGTCCAAGTAATGCACATTTGACTCGCGCCGGGCTGATGGGAATCGCCAGTTCGTCCAGAATATCCTGAGCAGAAAGGTCCCGAACGGATTCAATGTCCTCGCCTTTGACCATCTCCGTCAGAATCGACGTCGATGCCTGGCTGATCGCGCAACCACGCCCGCTGAACTTGATATCGGCGATCTTGCCGTCCTTCAGCGTGACATCGATCCGGATACGGTCACCGCACAGCGGGTTCGTGTCCTCGTAAGTTATATCCGGCTGGTCGATCGTGCCGAAATTGCTCGGATTCTGATAATGCTCGAGTATGTTTTCCCGATACAGATCAGCCATTACTTAGCTCCGCGCCGGAAGATACTATTAACCGTCTCTACCGCGCTTACGAGTTGGTCGACATCCTCTTCTGTATTGTAGAGGTAGACGCTGGCTCGTGCAGTTGCGGTGACATCGAGTCGTCCCATCAGCGGCTGGGCGCAGTGGTGTCCGGCTCGGACGGCGACACCTTCTCCGTCAAGAATGCTGGCGATATCGTGCGGGTGAGCACCGTCCAGCAGGAAGCTGATCACTCCTGCCCGGTCGTCTCCCTCTGGCCCGAACAACTTCATACCAGGGATTTCACGTAGCTGTCCAAGCGCGTAGTTCGTCAGCTGAATCTCGTGGTTGCGGATCTCGTCGAAGCCGAGCTCGCTCAGGTAATCTGCCGCTGCGGCCAGCCCGACCGCGTCCGCCACCGACGGTGTTCCGGCTTCGAACTTTTCGGGAACGTCCGCCCAGGTCGAATGATCGAGCTCTACCGTGCGGATCATGCTTCCGCCGCCCATATAGGGAGGCATCGCTTCGAGCAGATCTCGCCGTCCGTACAAGACGCCGATGCCCATCGGCCCGACCATCTTATGGCCGGAGAATGCCATGAAATCGACCCCGAGTTGCTGCACGTCGACCTGCATATGAGGGACACTCTGGGCGGCGTCCGCCAGCACAAGTGCGCCGGCATCGTGCGCAAGCCGGGTAATCTCGGCGAGCGGCGTGATGGTGCCGAGCGTGTTCGAAACGTGAGTGACGGCCACCATCCGGACATTTTCCTGTTGCAGGATCTCGCTGAGCTGGTCCATGCGCAGGCGTCCCTCGTCGTCGATGTCGACATAGCGGAGCTGTGCGCCGGTCTGCTCGGCGATGAGTTGCCAGGGAACGATGTTGCTGTGATGCTCCAGCATCGTTAGCAGGATCGTATCGCCCGACTTCAGATTCGTCCGTCCCCAGCTACTGGCGACCAGATTGATCGCTTCAGTGGTGTTGCGGACGAACACGCACTCGCGCCGGTCGGGGGCGTTGATCAGGCGGGCGACGGTCGCCCTGGCCTGATCGTAGAGCTCGGTTGATGTTTCACTGAGCTCGTAGACACCCCGATGAACGTTTGCGTTCGATTCGCGATAGAACGAACTGATTGCCTCGATAACCTGCGAGGGCTTTTGCGTGCTCGCGGCGCTATCGAGATAGGCCAGTCGCTTGTCTCTCGACGTCTTATTGCCGAGGATCGGAAAATCGGCGCGCACACGTTCGATATCGAACGTGTGCTGCTTGCCTGCCGGGGTACTCATAGCCCGATCTTTCGCGCGATGGCTTCCCGAACGAATTCCTGAACTTCTTCGACGGGAACTCGCTCGATGACTTCGTCAAAGAACCCATCAACGATCAGTTTCTGCGCTTCAATCCGGTTGATCCCGCGACTCATCAGATAGAAGATGTACTCTTCCTCGACCTGACTGACCGTCGCCCCGTGCGTGCAGCGAACGTCGTTCGCCCCGATCTCGAGGTTCGGGATCGTGTCTGCCCGGGCGTTCCGGCTCAATACCAGGTTCCGGTTGGACTGGTAGGCGTCGGTGCGCTGCGCGTGTGGGTGAACCTTGATCAGTCCCGAGTAAACCGTTCGGGATCGATCCTTCAGGGCACCCTTGATCAGTAGATCGCTCGTGGCGTACGGAGATACGTGCTCCTGGCGGGTGAGATGATCGATGTGCTGGTTCTCATCGGCAAAGTAGATACCGAGCATCTCGATAAGTGAGCCGGCGCCGTTGAGCATCCCCGTGATGTTGCTGCGGCTGAACTTCCCGCCCAGCGCCACGTTCAGGCTGTTGACCTGTGCGTCCTGTCCACAGAGTGCGGTCTGGGTTGCAAAGCTCCACATGTTGCGACCCCAGTCCTGCAACTGGATGTATCGGACCTGTGCGTCTTCTTCAGCGTGGACCTCAATGACGTTGCATGCCAGTGAGAGATCTTCGCCATCAGCCGAACTCCACTGATCAACCAGTACGACCGAGGCTTCCTCTTCCGCTGCGATCAGCGTGCGTGCGAAGATCGAGGCTCCTGGAGTCTGGTTGCGGACAATATTGCGAAAGGGAACTTCGACCTTCACGCCCGATGGGACGTAGAGGAACGTTCCGCCGCTCCAGAACGCGGAGTTCAGCGCAGCAAACTTATTGCTGTCCGCCGGAACAGCTTTCTGAAAATATTTCTTCACAAGCTCCGGGTGTTGTTCGATGGCTGTAGCCAGGTCCGTAAAGATCACACCTTGCTGCGAAACTGAATCCTGAACCGCTGAATATACGGTCGACGAATCGACCTGCACATTCAGCCCGGAATCGTCTGTATCCGATGGGATTGAAGAAAGTACGCCAGCCGGCAGCTCGTCTCGTGTTGAGACCTTGTTCTGCAGCTCAGTGAACGGAACCACGTCGTCGATCGGAATACGACGAATGTCAGTCCGGCGCCATTCTTCGTCCGTTCGTTTCGGCATCGGGATATCTTCGTACGTGTCCCATGCTGCCAGACGAAGCTCTCGGATCCAGTCTGGCTCACCGCGCCGCAGTGAGAGTTCCTCGGCTGCGCGACGCGAGAATCCCTTCGTTGCTTCCTGAACCGATGCTTCCATGCTACTCCCTCAGTCAGGTTTCGGTACGGGCAACTATCTCTAGTCGCCCGCAATTCGTCGATCGGCGGGAGACCCTTAAAGGGCCTCCCTTACCGGTGAGGTTACATAATCGTTCTGTGTGGGAACTCAGTCTTTATCCGACTGAGCCTTCCATCTCCAGCTGAATAAGCCGGTTCAACTCGACGGCGTATTCCAGCGGCAGCTCCTTGGCGATTGGTTCGATGAAACCGCTGACGATCATACTCATCGCGTCGGCTTCGGAGACCCCGCGACTCTGGAGGTAAAAGAGCTGCTCTTCAGCCACCTTGGAGACTGTTGCCTCGTGGCCGATTGACACCTGCTCTTCCTCAATCTCCATGTACGGGTAGGTGTCAGTCCGGCTCGATTCGTCGAGCAGGAGCGCGTCACAGACGACATTCGCCTTGACGTTGTGTGCCCCCTTGTGAACCTTGACCAGTCCTCTATAGGTGGACCGTCCAGTCCCCTTGGAAATCGACTTCGAGATGATCTGTGACGACGTGTTCGGCGCCACGTGGACCATCTTGGCTCCGGCGTCCTGGTGCATGCCGTCGGTCGCGAAGGCGACTGAGAGGACTTCACCGCGGGCGCCCGGCTCCATTAGCCAGACGGCCGGATACTTCATCGTGAGCTTGGAGCCCAGGTTACCGTCTACCCACTCCATGGTGGCGTTCTTATAGGCGGCAGCCCGCTTGGTTACCAGATTATAGGTGTTCTTGGACCAGTTCTGAATCGTCGTGTAGCGGCAGCGTCCGCCTTCCTTCACGACAATTTCGACAACGGCACTGTGCAGGGAGTTGGTTGTGTATGTCGGAGCGGTGCAACCCTCCACATAGTGGACGTAAGCGTCCTCTTCAACGATGATCAGTGTCCGCTCGAACTGCCCCATGTTCTCCGCGTTAATCCGGAAGTACGCCTGCAGCGGGATCTCCACCTTGACGCCCTTCGGCACATAGACGAAGGAACCGCCGGACCAGACCGCCGAGTTCAATGCGGCGAACTTGTTGTCGTTTGGCGGAATGATTGTGCCCAGGTACTGTTTGACGATCTCCGGATGCTCACGAAGCGCACTGTCCATGTCCAGGAAGATAACGCCCTGATTCTCGAGGTCCTCACGCAACGAGTGATAGACAACCTCGGATTCGTACTGAGCGCCAACGCCGGCAAGGAACTTCCGCTCCGCTTCCGGAATGCCCAGCTTCTCAAAGGTGTTCTTGATGTACTCCGGGACATCGTCCCAGCTCTTGCCCATCGACTCGCTGGCGCGGACATAGTAGAAGATTTCATTGAAGTCGAGATCACTGAGGTCGCCGCCCCAGGTTGGGAGTTCCCGCTTGTTGAAGTATTCCAGCGATTTCAGCCGGAAATCCCGCATCCACTCGGGCTCACCCTTCATCTCCGAGATTTCCTGAACAATCTCTTTGTCCAGGCCTTTCCGGGATTTGAAGTGGTAGTCCTCCGGGTCCGAAAATCCGTACTGGTAGTCACCGAGATTAATGTCTGGCTTCGTGACCATTCTGGCCTCACTTTCAGGCAGTAACGTGCGAAAACGCGAACGGCCGTTCCGGAACTAGCTGGCGGCGCCAGCTGCTTCCTTCAACCAGTCGTACCCTCTGGCTTCGAGCTCTTCAGCCAGTTCAGGTCCGCCTGATTCGACGATCTTGCCACCGAGCATGACATGCACGAACTGTGGCTTGATGTGATTGAGTAGCCGCTGATAATGGGTAATCAACAGCATTGCCATCGAGTCGTCATACAGCTTGTTGACACCTTCGGACACGGTTCGAAGGGCGTCGATATCGAGCCCCGAGTCGGTCTCGTCCATGATGGCGAATTCCGGTTCCAGCATCGCCATCTGCAGGATCTCGGCGCGCTTTTTCTCGCCGCCTGAGAATCCTTCGTTCAGGTAGCGGGTGGCGAACGACTCGTCGATGTTCAGCATCGCCATCTTCTCCCGCAGCATTCGCCGAAACTCGCGGGGAGCAATCCGCTTCTTGCCGCCTTCAGCATCAACTTCTCCACGTACGGAGTTAACCGCGAGCCGCAAGAAGTTCGCCATGCTGACGCCGGGGATCGTGGTCGGATACTGAAAGGCCAGAAACATCCCCAGCTGCGCTCGTTCGTCTGCACCGAGCTCGAGGACGTTTTCGCCCTTGTAGAGCACGCGTCCCTCAAAGACCTCGTAGTTCGGGTGGCCGGCGACAATGTAGGCCAGCGTGCTCTTGCCGGACCCGTTCGGTCCCATCAACGCATGGATCTCACCGCGATTGATGGTGAGGTCTACGCCCTTGAGAATTTCCTCACCTTCGATGCCGGCATGCAGATTTTCAACCTGAAACAATGGAGTATCGCTCATCTGTTACCCTTCGACCTTCCTTGCGTGCGAACCGCGAGAAGCCGCCGAAGCAGCTTTCGAAACGTTTAAGTTTATAAATACACAATTTCGCCGAAACACGCAAGGGCGCTCCAGCCCGCGCATGGCAGCGTCATTGTGCATCGTTCGTCGTTCGTTCGGCCTGGCAGTCCGGGCAGATGCCTTGAAAGACAGTCTGATGTCCCTCGATCTTGAAACCGGTCTGTTCCTCGGCTACCTGACGGGCCAGGATCGCGATCGGAACATCGACGTCGAACAGCCCGCTGCAAATCTGGCAGTGAACGTGATCGTGCCGATCAATTCGACCGTCGAAGCGACTCGCCTGGTCACCGAACGGAAACTCCTGAATCAGCCCGCGCTCGGCGAACAGATGCAGGGTCCGATAAACGGTTCCGTAGGCCATGCTGGGGTACTTTCTCCGGACACGCTCGTAAATCTCGCCCGCGGTCATATGGCGATCAGAGCCTTTGACCTCTTCGAGAATCACGGATCTTTGCGGTGTCATACGGAAACTATTGTCGGCTGCCACTAAGACTCACTCCTACTTGAGAATCATTCTTTACACGCCGACCACTGATACTCTACTATAGGGGTCGGAATTCGTCAACGACGATACGCGTTGCGAATATCACTGGAACATTGCGTGCTGGGAAGGTGATAACAGGTACTTCGGAGCCATCTGTTTTCCGGAACGATCATTCCTGGCACATTGTAGTAGTTGAAGGGGTGCAGTCATGACCACGAACATCGAGGAACGCGGTTACGCCAACCCGGACGTGCTCGTTAGCACTGACTGGGTTGCGCAACACAAGGATGACACGTCGATCCGGATCATGGAGTCGGATGAGGACGTGCTTTTGTACGAACTCGGCCATGTACCGAACGCGGTAAAGGTGGACTGGCACGAGGACCTGCAGGATCAACTCATCAGGGACTTCATTGGTCCCGAAGGATTCGCCAGCCTGATGAGCCGGTTCGGCGTGACTCCCGATACCACCATCGTGCTTTACGGCGACAAGAACAACTGGTGGGCGGCCTATGCCTACTGGTTCTTCAAGCACATGGGACACGACAACCTGAAAATTATGGACGGCGGCCGGGTTAAGTGGGAAGCCGAGAATCGCGAGCTTACCCGCGCGGTCCCTTCGTTCGAGCAGAGCAATTATCCGGTGCCCACGCCACGACCTGAGCTGCGGGTGTTCATGGCTGACGTTCTGGAGCACATCGGCTACAAGGACCGTCAGAAGGCTGGGGAAGGCAAGCCTCTGGTCGACGTGCGATCTCCGGGCGAGTACAGCGGCGAGATGACGCATATGCCGGACTACCCGCAGGAAGGTGCCCTTCGTGGTGGTCATATTGAAGGCGCAAGGAACATCCCCTGGGGCAAAGCCGTCAATGAGGACGGCACGTTCAAGACTGCCGACGAGCTGAAAGAGCTCTATCAGTCACAGGGAATCAACCCGGACGATGAAATTGTCGTCTATTGCCGCATTGGCGAGCGCTCGAGCCATTCCTGGTTCGTGCTGCACGAGTTGCTCGGTTATCCGAAGGTGACGAATTACGACGGCTCCTGGACGGAGTGGGGTAACGTCGTCGGAGTGCCCATCGAACGGTAAGATTGACGCTCGCGCGGGCCGGCACCAAGAGTTTCCG
>JBBDTL010000061.1:7946-9121 GCA_040904465.1 Thermomicrobiaceae bacterium
GCGCATGACACACTCCGACATTTACTACTATGGAGAACGAGCGATAAATATGGACCGACAGGAACAGATCGAGATTCTGCTAGATCACTACGAGAACCCGCGCCATCGCCATCCGATCGACCCCAACGACGTAGCCATGCCGGGTGGAAATCCAGGCTGCGGCGACGTCATCACGATCTATCTCAACGTCGGCGAGGAAGGCACAACGATCTCCGACGTTTCTTTCGAAGGTGAAGGGTGCACTATCAGCCAGGCTGGTGCTTCCATCCTGCTTGAAATGATCCACGATGAGGGCTGGACGATCGAGGATGTCGTCAATCTCGATTATCACGTGATGATGGACATTCTCGGGACCGATATTGTCAAAACACGGCCGAAGTGCGCGACGCTGGCGCTCGGCACGCTCAAGGCAGCCATCAAGAAATACCACCGTGATCGAATGAAGGAAGAAGCCGGGCTTCTTGACGACCTGGACAAGGTCAACGAGGAATACGGAATCGTTACTGGCGACGAAGCGAGCCGCTCAGAGGGCTAGTCCGACATACGGGTCAATCGGACTTCGGCTTTCGCTGCTTGCGTAGTTGCTCGACATACTCGCCCATTGTCTCGCTGAGCGTTTCTCCGAATCCGTTCAGCGTAAGCATCGTTACCTTGCCTTTTCCGACGTTCTCCTGCGCCCGGATATCCCCGTTTACTCGGGGAATGATGCCTTCACGGCCACCCATCACATAGATCTGATTGGGTCGTGCGGAGAACCCGGATTTGTAACCGCGCTCTTTGAAAAACTCGACCGCGTCGGCAAGGGTTTCCCGAGCAGGCTGGCGAGATACCGCTTTCTTCTGGAACGCAGTCCGCTCCATCTCCGTCGTCATCTGTCTCCGGCGTTCGGCTGCGTCTGGTTGTTTCTGGTCATCGGACATGGATGTACACCTCGGTCTGGTCAAGCGCACGCTAGTGGGTGTCATACGAATCGCCGGGATCCATGATCACAGCGGTCGCATCTGTCTCCGAGTCTACTTGTTGTTTGAACGAGTTGCGATCTTGCCGTATCAGCTCGAACGTGTTGTAGTGACAGGGGATCACAATTGTCGGGTTGATGAACTTTACAGCCCGCACGGCATCCGAGGGACCCATCGTGAAGCGATCGCCGATCGGGAGAACCGCGATATCGATCC
>JBBDTL010000062.1:0-9001 GCA_040904465.1 Thermomicrobiaceae bacterium
GTCATTGGATGCCGATCCGAGATAGCACCTTTGCCCATCGCCGACGTAATGACGGGTGCTCCGAGTTGTTCGGCGAGTGAAGCCAGGTGCTGGGCAGTGCCCTCTCGCATTGCTCCCCCACCGCAATTGATCACGATCTTCGATGCGGCCGTGATTGCGTCCAGCGCCCGTTCGATCGTCTCGTGCTCTGGAACTGGCGCGCCAAGTGAGGCGGCAGGCGATATCTCCACCTCTGCGAACTCTGCCAGGACATCGAGCGGGATCTCGACATGTGTTGGGCGAGGGCGTCCAAACGTCATCTTCTGAAACGCGGTATTAATCAGTTGGGGAATGGCCGGAACATCGAGCGCGCGCTCGTTCCACTTGGTGACGGCAGCCATGACACCGAGTTGATCGGCGAGATCGTGGAGATGGCCGAGCTCTTTCCCCGCCCAGGCTCGCTCGACATTCGACGAGAGAACCATGACGGGAACCGAGTCAGTATAGGCTTCCCCTACAGGAGTTGAAACGTTGGTGATGCCGGGACCTGTGATTATCACCGCAACACCCGGCTTGCCGGTCGCCCGGGCGTAGCCGTCGGCCATGAACCCGGCTCCCTGCTCGTGACGTGCCAGGATATGCGTGATAGAAGAATCGACAAGCGCGTCATAGATCTCCAGCGTGTGAACGCCCGGGATTCCAAACACGGTGTCGACACCGTTTGCTTCGAGTGATTTCACCGCGGCTACTCCGCCGCGCATCCGTGTTGGCACGATAGCGTCTCCGTTCACGTCTGATCTGATAACAAATTCGACTTCGCCATTCACACCCGGAAATCTCCCGGCGGATTATACTCGCACAGGGTTCAGCTCGCGGTTGGACGTCTAGACTCATGTCACCGGAGTGTTAGCGATTATGGAAGTAGACTCCCAGAAGCGTCCCAGGATCGTACTCTTGATCTCATCTTCGACGATTCGTGGCCGGTAGAAATCCTCGATGAGAACGGGAACGACGCGGTAGCCGACGAACCTGGCCCCGTCGAAAATGAGATGTACGACAAGGCCCTGTTTCGTTTCAAAGGACCATTCCTGGTCAAACACAAAGTTGGAGAGCGAGTAGAAGATCGCGGTATCCTGGTAGATTTCCATCCCCTGCACCCAGTGCGGATGGCTCCCGAGGACCAGATCAGCGCCGGCGTCGACGGCTGCGTGGGCCATTCGTCGGTCATTCTCAGTTGGGGTCAGCGTATACTCGACTCCCCAGTGAAAATACGGAATGACGACATCGGCCTGTTCTCGAAGTCGCTGAATGTCCTCGACGAAGTAGTCCTGAACCAGCGGAGCGACGCCACCACTCTCAGGGGTCGCTCCGGCATATTGCATCGAGATAGCGTCATACCCAAGAAACCCGAAGGTAATTCCGTCATGCTCGAGCAAGCAGGGCTGCCTGGCCTCAGCGAGGTTTTCGCCGGTCCCGAAATGCTGAATGCCGGCTGACTCAAGTGCGGCGATCGTATCCCGCATGCCGGTCAGCCCGAAATCCATCGAGTGATTGTTTGCGCTGGAAAGCGCGTGGAACCGGGCATACTCAAGGCCCTGCACCGCGTTGGTGTAGGTCATCAACGAGAACGTGGTCGGATCTTCGGGCTGCGTGAACGAGTCGGTAATCACGCATTCGAGATTTCCGATTGTCAGGTCCCCTTTCTGGAGTTCGTCCACAACCAGGTGAAAGGGCGCCGTCCAGTCTCCTTGTTGCGCCATAATGCGATGCGGTGTGCGCCCGAGCATGACGTCGCCGGTTACAGTAATCATTGATCTCCGGGGTGCAATGGACTGATTGCCCAGTTCACTCAGTACGTTCGCGATATCCGCCGAAATCTGCTCATCGAGATCGTCAATAACTGCATCGACCCACTCCCACCAGTGCCAGTTCTGGCGCGTGAGCTCCTCCCGGAGAGGATCAATGTCTTCAACAACCAGTACCTGAACATGAAAGTGCGCCGCGGAGCGAGGAATAAGCGCGAGCATGCCTGGATGTTCGTTGGCGACCGAAGTGAGTTCGGCTTCGCTGTGTCCGGGGCTCTCCCGGAGAAAGCGGGGTCGGATGGCCGACTCACCGACGACTGGATGAACAATCCAGTCCTGGCCACCGAGCATCTGCCAGTTTTCGATGCCCCCAGTGAACAGGGCGGCAAGATCGTCGATCGAAATCTGGTCGACCAGATTGTCGACCCGCACGACTGGGATGAGCGGTTCACCGTGTATCCGGGTTGCCTGCTCGTCCGTGGTTTCCGGCGGATAGATACGAACAACTGCCTCTCCGGGTTGATCGACCCGGCTCACATTGAGGTTTCGCTCGGAAGCAAGGTTCTGGAGAGTCTGCTCGACACCTCCGATCAGGCCTGTCGGTACTTCTGCAAGCGCCGGGTCAACCCAGAAGCTGAGCGGTGGTGGCGGCTCAGGAGTGGGCGATGGGGTTGCGGTGGGTTCCGGCTCGGCGGTCGCCGTTGGCTCAGGAGTGGGGGTGGGCGGCACTTGCGTCGCTTCAGGTGATTCCGGTGTCGACGAGGGGACCGGGGTTGATTCCGGTTCAGACTCGGTGGCGTCTTCACAGGAAGCGAGAAAGAGCGTGGCGAGCGCTGCCCCGGAGGCGACGAACGACCGGCGGGATAGCAGTGTCTGAAAGAGAGCCTTCATATTCAAGACTTTCGAACTATCAGATTTCATCAGGCCGAGCCGTTCTCAATCAATCAGTCCTGGCCGGAACCCCCGAAGGTCGGTAAAGCCGCGAAGACTTGCCGTGGCGAGGGGTACTAGCTGCTCATCGGCTGCATTGTCCACACTCGTACTTCTCCCGGAACAAGATCGGCGAATCGTGCGGCATCGCCAGCGGATCCCACAACGACGCCGTAGTGACATGGAATCGCAACACCCGGCTTGATAATGGATGCCGCTTCGGCTGCTTCCTCGGCGGTCATGACGAACACCCCACTGACCGGCATAAACGCGTAATCAACCGGACCGATATTGTCCATTTCCGGGATGACATCGGTATCGCCAAGGAAGTAGAAGCTGAGATTTCCCAGTTCGAAGACAAATCCTACGTGCCCTGCCTCCTTTGGGTGGGTCGCCTCTCCCGAATCCCGAAACTTGGTAACGGTATACGCCGGCACCGCCCGGACACTCAACTCACCAACAGAGGTAGCCTCGTAGGGCGCGAGGACCGTAACAGGCTGATCCACTTTCCCCTCGACCGCAGGTCCGATAACAACGGACGTGTCGCTACCACGGACTTTTGCGATGTCGTCGGCCGAGAGATGGTCGCCGTGATCGTGTGAAATCAGAATAACGTCGGCAATCGGTTCGCCATCCGGGATCCGAAACGGGTCGATATAGATTCGCATACCCGCGTGTTCGATTCGGAATGACGACTGGGCAAACCAGGTGATTTTCGGCTCCATAGATGGTCCTTCCGTTCTACGAACGTCGTGCCAGAACTTCCAGCACGCTCTCGCAAATCATTTTCCCCAGCAAATCGAGCAACTCGTTTCCATATTCAGATGTCGCCGCTCGCGGGTCGCCAAAGTAACCGAGCGTCCCTCCAGCCTCCGAGAAATCTCTGGCCCCCTGACGCAGTGCCTCTGGCAGATCGATCCAGACTGGTTCGAGCTCTTCTAGAGATGTGCGGCGAATCGATCCGGGCGCTTCGGCCATGAGAATTGATGTTTCGTACATACCGGCGTGACGCGAGCCGCGATTAAACTCCTCGCCCAGTGTAGCCGCCCATGGTTCGACTCGCTGGTCAGGAAACACAATCGGCATGGACACTTCCGCGGAGCTCGAATCAATAGCGGTTCTGACGGCATCTACGTGAGCCGGTTCGAGATGTGCATTGCAGATACAAATCGCCCTGAATCCCTGTGTCGGCAGATAGTCTAGCAGCTCTGTTAGCCACGCCGTGAACGCGACGCTACCTACCGGAATGGTGCCCGGGAAACACGATCCTGCGAAACTGACTGAATACGCCACTGGAGGGAGTACAACGGCAGTCACCCCTCGTTTGCGCAGCTCTGCCCCTCCTCGCTTCGCCATGCCTGTCGCGATGATGACATCGCTGTTCAACGGTAGATGCGGGCCATGCGCCTCGATCGCGCCGATCGGGAGAAGCCCCACCGGTCGCAGCGCAAGGAGGTCACGGGCTTCGGTCCAGGTTAGATGCTCGAGTATCGGTGGGTCATTGCTAGCCACTTTCCCTCCTGGAGCTAATGTTCGCCGAGTATGCAACCGTTTTGCCTGTTAAGTGCCGAGTTGTCAATCCGTACTACGGTTCCCCGCACTAAATTCGGGAAATTTTCCGCATTCCTGTGCTATAGTCTTGAAAATCAGTGACTGTCATGTTCGGTGAGAGGTGGTCTTTCAAATGGCCAGAGGGGCGGACGCATGAAACTAGTGTTTGCGATCGTTCAGGACTATGACGCGAACCAGTTGCTGAAAGCAATTACTAATGCCGGGTATCGGTCCACACGGATCAGCAGTACCGGCGGGTTTCTGCGTGTCGGGAACACTACGCTGATGATCGGGCTTGAGGATTCGGAGGTTCCGGATGTGTTGCGGCTGATCGATCGCAATTGCAGGGAGCGGACCGAGACGATTCAGCCCGAGATTATCGGGGACATCCACGAGTGGTATCCGTCGGATCTGGTTGAGGTCACCGTCGGCGGTGCCAACGTCTTTGTGTTGAACGTTGATCGATTCGAGCGAATCTAGGGCCAGGGGTCGGTGCAAATGATAGCGGCACAGCGATGGGTTCGCACGCGCATTGCCTGCTACGGGGCGGCCATCGCGATCATCCTCGAACAACTCAGCGCGTTTCCGCAGTCCACTGTCACTGAGTCGCCAAATCCGCTCGTGCGAGTGCGAGATATTCAGGATCTGGAAACCGGGTGGCATCCGGATGAACTCATCACGGGGATAGGCGGCCGCCAGAATGTCCTCGTGTGGGAATCGGTTGAGTATACGGCAGGCACAGCGGGATCCTCGGTGAATCGGAACTAGGGATGCCGGGTCCGATCGAGCCGTGCAAGAGAAATCCCAGGGATCGTCATCGTACCCCTGGGATTTCTCTTGTAGTTCGAAATATGAAGGCTTTTTCTGGCTAGCTTGCTACGGCCACCTTGTCGCTTGCTTCGATTTCTTCAGGGATCATCGGCGCCAGGAGGCGCTCCATGGTCATGATGTGACTGCACGTTCCGAGCGAATCATAAGTATGGCAGTTACAGGTCCATTCCTGATTTTCCAGCCGAACATCATAGATATCATGACCACCCTGAAACTTGACGTGGAGAGACTGAAACCGGGCTCGATCCGGTTCCTGAGCATACCGGCGAGCCTTATCGATCTTGCCGATCAGCGACGAGTTCATAGAACCTCTCCGTTCGTAATACCCGAAACTTGAATCGTTCCGGGAAAAGGTTGCGTTGATCCGAAGCGTCTAAACCTCCGGGGCACAAAAAAGCACCAGAACGCAACGCGTCAGGTGCTTGTCGCCACCGGGGTTTTCAACGTGTTTGCCAGCGGAATTTGCACCGTGGCGCTCCTTCGGCTGAGTACGCGAATCGTGAATTCATTATAGCGCCATTCTCAGCGGGCGTCAAAGCATCTGGCATGGTCTAGTAGAATGGATAGCCAATGTGATGCACGAGAGACGGAATGCGACAGGGTGGTCCTATGAGCAAGCAAAACCAACTCACTACGGCGATTCTGGCGGGCGGTCAGAGCCGGAGAATGGGGCAGGACAAGGCGCTGCTCGAGGTTGAAGGTCGCGCACTAATCGAGTATGTACTTGACGCTGCCAACTCCGTCAGTGACGAGACGATGATTGTCGCGTCAGACAGACCGGAATACGAGAAGTTCGGCGTCCGTGTCGTTCCGGACAAGTTTCCGATGTCGGGTTCGCTGGGTGGTATTTACACTGCGGTTTCAGAGGCATCGAACGATTATTGTCTCGTCCTGGCTTGCGATATGCCGTTCATCAATCAAGATCTCGTCGAGTATATGGCGAACGCTCCACGCGACTACGACGTTCTTGTTCCGTCCCTGCCAGCCGAACGAAGCGATCAGGGTGGAGCTGAGACGCTGGAAACCCTACATGCGATTTACTCAAGGAACTGTCTGCCGGCAATCGAACGGCAACTCAACGCAGGCGTTTTCAAAGTCGTCGGGTTTTTCTCCGAGGTGAATGTCCAGAAGGTCCCTGAGGACGTCATTTCGAAGTTCGATCCGCAGTTGCTCTCGTCGTTCAACGCGAATACTCCGGAAGAGTTCGTCTGGGCGCGTGAGCGACTTGCTCAGCAGGCTTCCTAGCGAGGCGATATGCACCGGAACAATCCTGCCGTTACATTTCTAACTGATTTTGGACTCCAGGACACCTTTGTCGGACAGATGAAGGGGGTGGCGCTGTCCCATTGCCCCGATGCTGCGCTGGTCGATCTGACGCACGGTGTTTCCCCGCAGTCGATCACTGAAGGGGCATATCATCTTGCTGCCGCATGGCACTGGTTTCCAGAGGGAACCATCCACGTCTGTGTCGTCGATCCCGGTGTGGGCACTGCTCGACGGGCGATAGCCGTGAACGTTGCCGGGCATCTCTTTCTCGCGCCAGATAACAGCTTGCTGAGCTGTGTGCTTCGGAGTCAGGACGTGGGTGCGGCAGTCGATCTCACGCCCGACGGCGGCGAAGGAACGTATGTCTCCCGGACGTTTCACGGTCGTGACGTCTTTGCCCGGGCCGCCGGCCGGCTCGCGCAGGGAGCTGCTCTTTCCGATCTGGGTCCAGCAATCGATCCGAACGATCTGAAGCGGTTCGAGCCTCCAGAACCACGGTTTGAAACGGATCAGATCACTGGCGAGATAATTATGGTGGACCACTGGGGCAACGCGATTACCAACATTTCAGCTGATCAACTGGGGGGCCCGGACGCGAACTGGAGCGTCAAGTGCGGAGACCTGACGATCGCTGAGCTATCGTCGACATACGCCGCTGTCGAGCGCGGTAATCCGGTGGCAGTGATCTCGAGTATGGACACGGTGGAGATTGCAGTTAGGGACGGCGCTGCGGCCTCACGATATGATTTGCGGAGTGGTATGAAGGTGGATTTGAAGAAGCAACTCTGAATCAAACGCATGAAACGCTAACGACAGTATCAAGTCCGGGAGAGGTAGCGGAAATATGGCACGTAAAGAAAAGAAGAAGCGCTCCGCTCGTGACAAGATAAGCCCCGCGCAGCTTCAGGCTTATCGCGCTCGCCAGGAAGCCGTTCTTTCGCGCGAGGAGGTTGAACGGCGCCGTGAAGAAGAACGGCAGCGGCAGTTGCGCCGCGAAGAGCGGATGGCTGCGGAGGCGGAAAATGAGTACGCTGACGTTCTCGGAATTTCCCAGGATGACACGCACGAGCAAGTCGAGAAACTGTCTCCTGAGCGTATCGCCGCAGATTACGCAAGTGTGAACCGGGAGCTCTATCAGATCGCAATCTGGGGAGGTATTACGCTCCTGCTCCTGGTGGCGATGGCCATCTATATGAACTGATCGGAACTCTAACAAGTGGTCTGAGTAGCTTCTACCTCGGTTCCCGGCACCTTCCACTGGCCAGGGCGCTGAGGTTGCCTGACCGCCGGTCCTGGTGATGGAAGAGACACTCTCGACTTGTGAGTCGAATTGGCGACGCCCCGGCACCAGATGATGCCGGGACGTTCTTTGCAATCACGCTGTAGATTGAATCAGGAGCGGACGATCGGCGTGTCGTCCTCATCTTCGTCTGTCGTTTCTCCGACAACTTCTTCTGGCTCCATCGAATCGTCAGTGTCATCGTCACCGGTTTCGTCGGCTCCGGTGTTGTCGTCGGTATCGTCGTCTTCATCTTCGTCCGGGTAGTCCTCATCGTAGTAGAGAACGCCAGGGAGATCATCAGGGGTCCGCTGGTCTCGCACATACGGACGCGGGGCCGGCAATTTTGCCTGGGCAGGAAGAGCGAGGTGTGCCGCAATATCGGGATCCCGGTAGACCTCACGGATGATGATCCTGACGGTTCGGCCACTCAGCGCCACTACGAATGCTTCGTATTCATTTCCAGCGTCGACCAGTTTCTTGAGTGTTCTGGACACGAGCGGCTCCAGAACTCCGAGTCGATTGTCGAACTGGTCATAAACGGAAAATCCGTCAGACTCATTTCGAAGTTCGACCTGACTGGCAGGCGAAAGGCGCGCCAGGGGATCACCTATGGTCGGACGAACCAGCTCGGTGACATAAGTCTTGCCTGTTTCCTCAATGAACACGGCAGCGCGAATTGCTTTGGAGCGATTGCCATTCACAGCTGGCGGAGGTTCGCGGTCTCGAAGAAGCTCAAGACGCTCAACGTTCCGATGGGCGATGATGTTGCCCGGGTCCATTTCGGCTGCTGATTTGTACGCTTCGATTGCCGCTTCGATACGGCCCAGTTGATCGAGTGCCTTCCCAAGCCGGTTTGCTGCAGATGAATCCTGCTGAGCATGCTTGAGGATTTCGCGATTAATCGCGACGGCCTCTTCCCAGGAACCGTCGACAGCTTTGATCCGAGCCTGTTCCGCCAGACGCTTCAGCGTCCTGTTTTGCGTGATCGTATCGATATCAGACACGATGTCCACCGTCCTCTCGTGTTGCGTGCGACCCGTCGGGGACCGCGGTTGTTCGGGATTGTTGTGTTGATGCTTCGAAACTCTCGATCTCGCCGAGAAGATACCAGGTCTTCGGCTCAGTGATCCGTACCTGCACGGTTTCGCCAATCCAGTTTCCCGGCGCATCGAAGAATACCAGTGTGTTGCCGCGTGAACGCCCGCGCCATCGACCTCGCTGCTTCCCATCGACCAGAACTTCAAGAATGGTGTCCTGGTAGCGTTCGTTGAGTTCGGCGCTGATCCGGGTCTGCAACTCTTCGATTGCCTGATGACGGCGTCGCTTCTCACTCCAGGGAACTTCGTCTTCCCAGCGA
>JBBDTL010000063.1:0-8959 GCA_040904465.1 Thermomicrobiaceae bacterium
CGGCGAGCTTCGCGGTCCGGCAATTCAACGAATACCTTTCGGTCGAACCGCCCTGGGCGTAAAAGAGCGGAGTCGAGCACGTCAGCCCGATTCGTCGCCGCAATAACGACGATATTGCTCCGCTCATCAAACCCATCCATTTCAACCAGTATCTGGTTGAGGGTCTGGTCATATTCGGAGCTATTATCCGACCGTCCACGACGCCGGCCGATTGCGTCTATCTCATCAATGAAGATAATCGCCGGTTCGATCTCGCGTGCCTTCCGGAAGAGTTCCCGTACTCGCGATGCGCCAACACCCACATAGAGTTCGACGAATTCCGCGCCGCTCACCGAAAAGAAATTCGCGTTCGCTTCGCCGGCCAGTGCCTTTGCCAGCAGCGTCTTGCCTGTCCCGGGAGGACCGACGAGAAGCAACCCGTGGGGAATGTGTGCCCCAACCGAACGAAACCGCTCCGGCTCCTTGAGAAAGTCAACGATGTCCGATACTTCGTGCTTGATCTCAGCCGCGCCGGCGACATCGTCGAAGCTAACCGGACTATGGCCCGCCGGAATTGGTGTGAACCGATTCTTGCGTGAGCCACCGCCAAATGCGCCAGGCATCATCCGGCGCATCAGCAGGATGAGCATTACAAAAATCAGCCCAACGAATAGCATCCTTAGTAAGAAGCCCGAGTTGGCGCCGATACCCTGACTGGTGGGTTCTGCGTAAACTGCTGGCCAGTCACCGGAAGCGATATCGGCCTCGTTCAGTAGTGCGGTCAGGGACTGACCAGCTGGAAGTGAACCGGTTTTCTCCGTGCCGTCTTCCATGAGTATCTCAAGCGAGGTTCCACCAGAACTGACGGTGATCTCCGAGACCTCATCATTGCGGATCTCACCAAGCAACTGGGTAAGATCTGTGCGTTCAGGATCAGAGCCGCCAAACATCGTCGCGGCAATGTACGCGCCTATCGCGACGAGCACTACAGCCGCAAGAAGCAACCACTTACGATTCCCGCTAAGTCGCATTGATATAGCACGCCTTTGTAGACAACCGGGTCATATGTCGAGCAGGTTCAGGGCGACGGCCATAATTCATATCGCTGAAGGATACAGGATATGCCCGGCTGGTGTCCCGGATTTCGCTTATCCAAGATCAACGAAGTAGGAACCGCAGGCACGGTCGATAAGTTCTGGTTCCATCGTCGGTTTTGTGTTCAGATACTTGGCGATCCCGAGCAAAATTCGAAGGATATCGCGCGGGTGGCAGGCGCGAAGTTCTCTCTGTTGCTTGACATAGTGCTCCCGCAGGAGATATACGAGGCCTTGCTGATCAAACGGGATGTGAAAATGCTCGCACTGTCGCTTAAAGATCTCCCGAAACTGGTTGGCAGTCGGATTCACCACGTTGATCTTGCTCTGGATCCGGCGCAGAAAGGCGTCGTCGACCAGATCTCGTGGCTTCAGATTCGTTGAGAAAATGATGACTTCCTCAAAGGGGATTTCGATTTTCTTCCCCGTCTTGAGCGTCAGGTAGTCAATTCGCTTTTCCAATGGAACGATCCATCGATTCAGCAGATCGGTGGGACGGACCTGTTGGCGGCCGAAGTCATCAATCAGGAACATCCCGTTGTTGGCCTTCATCTGGAGCGGCGCCTCGTAGACTTTGGAAATCGGATCATAGACCAGATCGAGGCTGCTAAGCGTCAGTTCACCGCCGACCATCACTGCTGGTCGTTTGCAGAGGACCCAGCGCCGGTCGTATTCAACCCGACCAGGCGGTACTGGAATCGGAGTGTGATTCTGAACGTCAAGCACCTTGATAATCTGACCGTCGATAGTAATTGCGTGCGGGATAAGTACGTAGCCGCCGAGCAGTTCCGCCATTCGCTCAGCCAGTGCGGTCTTTCCGTTGCCAGGTTCACCGAAGAGGAACATTGAGCGGCCGGTGTTCACCGCCTGTCCAATTTGATCTATCGTAGAGTCCGGCACCACCATATCCGATAGTGCCTGCACAACTTCTTCGCGACTCACCCGTTCCGGCCCGTGTGACTGCTCCAGCACCATCGACTGGTACGCCTCCAGCGTGACCGGGGCCGGGCCAGCGTACGCCGTCCGGTCAATCTGTTCCTGAGCGCGAAGCGACCCCTTTGGAGAAAGCGTGTACTGATAAGCGAGCTCGCCGAAACCTGACGACCCGGAAACTTCTACGTATTCTTCACGCTTGAGATAGCTAAGGGCGCGCTCGAGGACGTTGAAGTAGGGGAGGCAAAGATGTTCGGACATTGCCTGGCCCGTGATCATTCCCTGGAAATAAATGATCTTGAGTGCCATATCGGCAATGAAGATCATTTCCAGACCCGTCTGCTCGATGCTCGTTGGCTCCTGTGCTGAGCGCATTCGGGTTGTTGGGCCGGTAGCCGCGACTGACATACTGGACAATCCATTCTTGCGGAGTCGGCATTGGTCGACCATATCCGAACTCAAGCCTACTTCGCGCGAATTGCCGGGTCAGTAGCTAAATTGTATCGATTCGTGTCACTTCGGAAAGTGAACTCTGGTACGTAGGTCCCCCTGTCGCTGACGTAATAGCGGGCTACGACGATCAGGGCACGACCACCTCGTCGCCTTCGTCAAGTCCATCCGCGATTTCGACCATTCCCCCGCTTCGCACGCCGGTCCGGATCTCGACGGTCTCGACGTCGCCATTTTCCACGACATCGACGAATGTTCTTCGTCCAACTGTCTGGAATGAACCCTCTGGAAGCAGGAGGACATCCTCGCGGACCTCCGCGGTGATCTCGACCTCGGCATTCATGCCGGCCAGAATCAGCAGATCTTCGACTCGTTCGAATCTCACCGTTGCAGGAAAAACAGTCGTCCCACCGACGATTTCGGCACGACGAGCGATCGAATAGATCTCGCTCTCGATGACGGCCTCCGGATACGCTTCGAGGATAATGCTAACGGCCGCGCCAATGTCCACAAGCGGAAGATCCACTTCGTCGATATTAACCAGCAACTCGAACTGCTGCATTTCGGCTATCTGAACAAGTTCCGCGCCCTGGGCGACCGGCTGCCCTTCCTGGACAGCGATATGAATGACGGTACCGTCGAACGGGGCCAGCACCAGACTCTCTGCCCGGGCATTTCTGGCCCGTTCAAGTTCTGCCTCCGCCTCCTCGACACGCTGTTGAGCGTCAACACGGGCCGCGATGTCTTCCGCGCTCGTGCCAGGGTCATCTTCCTCAAGTACTGATAGACGCGTTTCCGCCTCGGCGAGAGCCGCCTGCGCGGCGTCAATCGCCTCGTTGAACGGCTGCTGGTCGAGCTCGATCAGGACATCACCTTCGCGAACATCGGCACCTGGCAGGACGGTGACGAGCTCGACTTGCGTTGTCGCCGGCGCAGTCAATTGTTCCGCATCCCGAAGCTGAACCGACCCCACAGACTCGATAGTCACGTCGATATCTCCACGAGTGACTTCTACGGTCTCGCCTGGCGAATCGTCGCGCAGGAAGTAGAAGGCCCCGATGACCACCAGCACCAGCACCAGGGCAATCGCAATTGCCAGCATGAGCTTTCTATTCATACCGAAGCACCTGGATTGGACGAATTCTGGACGCGACGAGTGCGGGGCCGAGCGCGACGGCCGCGCTTGCAAAAAGTGCAACAAAAAACGAGCCGACGAACGCAACGGAGCTGAACTGGAACTCCAGATCGAACAGCGCCTGACCGGTCAGTTCAACCAGGTATCTGGCGAGCGGGTAACCCAACAGTAGTCCGAGTGCATAGCCGAGTGTCGCCAATGCAACCCCTTCGGTCACAAGCAAACTTACAAGCTGTCGCCGGCTGGCACCGATGCTTCTCAAGATACCAAACTCTCTACGCCGCTCGGTCATGTTGATGACGAGCGTATTTACGATGCCCGCCAACCCTACGAGCCCAACGATAGCCACCATCGCGTTGAGCATCAAGGTCAGGATGCCAATTACACGCCGCGCAGACTCCTGATCCTGATACATTGGAACCGTCTGGGGTTGATAGACGGCGAACGTTTCTTCGATATCGGCGAGGATCCGGTCGACATTATCCGGCGATGACGATGTAAGCTGCAGTGCGAAAATGCCGGCTTGTTGTCCTCGTCCAAGCAATCGTTGCTGGTCTTCTATTCGAAGAAACACTTTTCCAATTGCATCGGCGCCGAGGAACGTGCTCTCGTCATCGACGAGTCCCACGACCTGAATAAGGTTGCCTTCGCCCTGCATATCCAGGGTGAGAATATCGCCGACTTTCGCGTCGATCTCCTCGGCCAGATTAACTGTTAGCACTGCGCCGGGAGGATTTCCGCGCTGGAGCCAGGTGCCCTCGGTGAGGCGTGCAGTGTAGATCTGCGTGTCTTCAGGCATGCCCCAGATCGTCGTTGAGGTCGCATTGATCGAGCCGGACGAACGCGTCCATGGCTCTGCCCGGACTACGTCTTCATGTCGCTCCAGGCGGCGGGCGAACCCCATATCGATCGGCTGTTCGAAAGAGACCCATGCTTCGCCGCCGTACAGGTCGTAGAGATTGTCCACGGTGGTAGTAACCGACCGGTTGACAGCTTCTGTTCCCAGGAATGCGCTGACGGCAACGGCAACCACGATGATGGTAATTGCCGCTCGTGCTGGCCGACGGGATACATTTCGAATTCCCATGGCGAAAATGGAACCGAATCGCGCCGCCAGCGTCGTAAGCCGGTGAACGATCCCCCGGCGAAAGTCCGCGACGACTCCGATGTTCTGCAAAAGCTCGGCGATCCGCCGCCGAGTATTCATCCAGGTCGGGACCAGAGCGGATACGACTGCGACTCCCACTCCTACTCCGAACGCAAGGGCGATATCGGTCCAGTCGATCGCGAATCCAGGCAGAAAGAGGCCGGACAGGCCGGCGAGATACGTGGTGAGGAGTCTCCCGCCAATAAGTCCTGCGCCGAGTCCGAGCAATGAGGCCGCCAGACCGATGAGCATGGCAAATCCAAGGTAGCCGACAAGCATGCTCCAACTGCTGCCACCGACCGCTTTGATGATTCCAATCTGCCGTGTTTCTTCTACCATGATCGCCGCGACGGTATTGACGACCAGAAAACCGCTCAGGGCGAGACCAATTACTGAAAACACCTGAAGAAGCACGAGCAGTGTTTCCAGTTCGCGGCTGCCGGTATATACGTCTGGATCGCGGATTGAGGGCGCGCCTGTTCCGATTCCACGGCGGTTAAGCAATCGAGAAATGGAAGAAGCGGTGTCGCTCGCCTGGCGAGGATCTTCGAGCCTGACCATCAGAAAGTTGTTGTATTGGCGGCCTTCAAATCTTCGAGCCTCCACGGCGGGAACGAAGGCGGTCGCCCGATTTGCGACTGTCGGGTCGAGTGCTTCGGGTACTTGAACGAAACCGCTGACCTGGAGATAGTGCATTGGAGCGCCGCCCGTGCGTTGCAGGGCCACAGTATCCCCAACCTCAAGTCCGAGGAGTTCCTGCGCTCCAATGTCGTAAACAACTTCGGCTCGTCCGGGATAGCGCCCCTCGACGAGCTGCAATTCGGATAGTCTGATGTTGAAAAAGTCTTCGACCCCGACGAGCCTTGTAGTAAGCCAGCTATCCCCGGCTGACGTCCGGGTTGTTCGTACCATGCGAGTATCCACTGTCTCAACGTTGTCCTGCCGCGCGACAAGGTTCAAAAGAGTGGGTGAGATCTGGGATACGAAAAGTGTGAAGTCAGGCTGGCGAGCGCCAGCATATGTCTCTCGCTGGGCATCGGCCAGATTGTGGCCGGTGTGATTAATTGCTACGAGACCTGCCACGCCGAGGGTGATTCCGATTACCGTCAGCAACGTGCGGAGCGGCCGTCGCTGGACATCCCGCAACGCTTTGATCAGAAGAGTAATCATGAGATTGGAAGGCTCCCGCGAGTGGAGATTCGCACGCTGTTTGATTGTATCAATCGACTAATCGGCCCGTTCGAACCGCTCGCCGACACACTGACGTGAATGCATCCGGCGGAGACCGGTAAGACGTACACTACAACGGTGGAGTGCGCCCTTCCGGCGAATTTCTATCGCTCCTGGTCAATCTGAACGAGTTTGCTTGACAGAGAAGCGAGGTCTCGCGAACATCACGTCTGCTATTGTTAGTCGAAGCCAGCGGCCGGAAGCAAGTTCCCGGTCAAATAGTTGATTTACGGGTCCGAATTGTTTCCGGCTCATGCGGCTCCGTGCCGCAACGTATGGAATCAGGCGAAAGGAGGGCCGCCAACACTGGAAAACCGAGAGCCTGTCGAAGTGTGGCGCCACGGTTGTGGCGATCCGTGTCAATTGGGGGTCCTACCGGGACTTGGGAGGAACATAGTTAATGAATCTGTCTGAGAGTCAGAAGTCACTGGTCGAGGATGTACTCGCAGGTCGAATTACTCGACGGATGTTGTTGAAGCGAGCGGCAATCCTCGGTATGAGCGCGCCGATTATCGCCAGTCTCCTGGCTGCATGTGAAGAAGATGACGCGGACGGCGATGACGCGGACGGGGATGACGACGAAGAGCCGGCGACTGACGCGGAAGGTGACGACGACACTGCGGCGGACGATGATGACGTTACGGAAGATGATGAAGATCCCGCTGAGTCCGACGATGAAGCTGGGGACGAAGAAGAGTCTGAGGCGCCATCCGAAGCTGGCGGTGGTGGACGGCTGGATCTGCTGTGGTGGCAGGCAGTCGATATTATCAACCCGCATCTGGCCCAGGGCACCAAGGACTACGACGCCTCGAGCGTGGTCTACGAAGCGCTGGCGTACACCGGAGATGATGGGCAGCTCATTCCACGGCTGGCGGCAGAAATCCCGAGCATCGAAGCCGGCACCGTCGATGAAGCTGGTATGTGGGTCGAGTGGACGCTGCGAGACGATGTCACCTGGCAGGATGGCGAGCAGTTCACTGCCGAAGATGTTCGCTTCACCTGGGAATACGTGATGGACGAGGCGACGACGGCCACGACCTTCTCGACCTATGAGGCGATCGAAGACATTGAGATTATCGATGACTTCACCGTTCGACTGAACTTCAGTGAACAGACTCCGGGCTGGATGGTTCCGTTCACCGGCGTGAACGGGTTGATTCTGCCGGAGCATCTCTTCCGGGAATACATTGGTGCGGAAGCACGTAATGCGCCGTACAACATGGAACCGATCGGCACCGGCCCGTTCCGGGTGACGGAATTCCGGCCGGCGGACACGGTATTCTTCGAGCGGAATGAAGAATACTGGGATGAAGGCAAGCCATACTTCGACACAGTGGAGCTGATTGGGGGCGGTGACGCGACCAGTGCGGCCCGAGCGGTCATCGTGACGGGCGAAGCCGACTGGGCCTGGAACATCCAGGTCGAGGCGGACATCCTTGACTCGCTGGAAGAGCAGGGTGAAGAGGGCTTCGTACATGCGTTCCCCGGCACGAGCGCCGAGCGCATCATGTGCAACTTCTCGGACCCATGGGAGGAAGTAGACGGCGCGCGCTCAGAGCCGAGCACTGAGCACCCGTTCCTGACCGATCAGCTGGTACGTGACGCGATCAAGCTGTCGATCCAGCGAGATGTAGTCGCTGACGAGCTATACGGCCCGGGTGGAGTCGCCACGGCGAACAACCTGAACGCGCCGGAGTGGGCTGTGAATCCGGATCTGAGCTGGGAGTTCGATCTGGAGGCGGCTGCGGCAGCGCTGGACGAAGCCGGTGCCGAAGACACCGATGGAGACGGGGTACGCGAGTACAACGGCACGCCGATGTACATGCTGTATCAGACCTCGATCAACTCGATTCGTCAGAGCAACCAGGAGATCGTCAAGGACGACCTGGACTCGATTGGGTTCGATGTCGAGCTGAAGGCGGTTGACTCGGCGGTGTTCTTCTCATCGGATGCCGGCAACCCGGACACCTACGGTCACTTCTACGCCGACATCCAGATGTACACCAATGGACCGTCGACGGCGTATCCGAGCAACTGGGCGCAGCGGTACGCCTCGTGGGAAGTTGCCTCGAAGGAGAACAACTGGGCGGGACTCAATCCTAACCGGTATACCAGCGATGAGATGGACGAAGTGATTCAGGCGATGGCGACGGCGATGGAGCCGGATGAGCAGGAATCACTGTTCCAGGAGTGCAACCGGATTTCTGCTGAGGACGGGGTTGAGATCCCGATCGTCTTCCGGACCGGTGTGGCGACGGTCGCCAACGATCTTGCCGGGTACCAGGCTGGACCATTCCGGTCTGACCTGTGGGACATCGGCAACTGGTTCCGCGAGGAGTAGCAGTAGCTTTCTCGCAATCCTGCTGATTCATTTTCGGACGGCAAATACCGGCGGGTGGTCCAGGACTGCCCGCCGGTTTTTTCGTGAGCAATTGTCATTCTTCCGAGAGACTCCACATATCACGACTGTACGTCGCTGACTGTTCGTACCTATCAATCCCTGTCTGATCCTCTTCCCACGACGATCTTCGCTATGCGTTGGGAACATGCCAACCTGCGCATACGTTGAAAAATCGAGCTGGATACCTGCTAACAGCAAAACGATGCGAAGTTCCACGAGTTGTCGGCATCACGCTTCTCGACGCTTTGAATCGTCCGCGGTAATCGTTGCGAGAGCGACTGAGAATGTGTTTGCGCGCGAGCGTGCACACAATAATTTGCTCTTGCCAGCGGACCGTAGTCTGTGTCAAACTACCGGCATCTCGTGAGATAGCGTGTTCGCAGTCCGTCATTTCTGTCTGGTCGTCATCAGGGCTTCCCGTATGGAAGCAAAGCGATATCTGTTTACAGAAAACTGTTGACGCATTAATGGACAGAAGCGGTGGGAGGAGGACGGTACGAGCCGACGCGGGACAATTTTGGGTCACTCGAATTACAGAGCGATATCGTTAAGCACCTGAGATAGTGTGTGGTGCAGGTGCCACCGTGTGG
>JBBDTL010000064.1:0-8939 GCA_040904465.1 Thermomicrobiaceae bacterium
GACGATGCTGATTCCCAGTCCGTTGACGGGGGAAGTTGCTTTGGCACGAACCATCTCTTCGCCGACGATCGCCTGTTCCATCGGTCTGGCGTCGCGCCCGCCGTATTCGCCCGGCCACCCCATCCCGAGATACCCGGCCTCGTAGAGCTTGCGATGCCAGGCCTTCTTGTCGTCAAGGGTATCGAGCTTCTGTCTGGGAACGTTTTCCTCAAGCCACTTCCGGACCTCTTTCCGGAACGCCTGATCCTGCTCGGTATATCGCAGGTCCATGCCGGCTCCTTACCAACTTCCCCGATTGCGCAGTATTGCGCGCGAAGGGGTGTCCAACCATTGAAAATGCAGGTGTACCTGAGAGCGGTATGCCCACCGGCGGCGTTGGCGATGGGGACTGAACGTCGTTTTCCGTTGCGAACTGCCACATGCTATCCCGCCGGAATCGAGTCGTCAACCGCGGCAACTGGCTGTCTACTACCGATTGTCCGGCGTGACAATCAAGTTGCGCTGGCGCTCTTCGGTGATTATCATACCGCCGTCGACACAGACTACGATGTCAGCTCGAATCCAGGTTGGAGACAACCAGCGCCGTTGACATGAAAACCACGAGTCCTATCCCTTAACGCGGCTGTGTCCGACAGCATGAAAGGTGAATGTTCACTATGAAAGTAGTCGTCTGCAGCAAGTACATTCCCGATCCCAATCTTCCGATGACGGTGGATCCAGAGCGCAAGCGGCTGGTTCGAGATCCGGCGCAATCGATCCTCGATCCCGGCGATGAGTTTGGAATTGAGGCGGCCCTGAAACTGGTCGAAGAGCATGGCGGCGAAGTCGTGGTGGTGTCGATGGGACCGGAGGCGGCGGACACGGCGATCCGGCGAGCGATGGCGATGGGCGTTGAACGTGCAATTCTCGTCACGGATCCGGGGCTGGAAGGGTCCGATGCGCTGACTACCGCTCAGGTGCTGTCGCGCGTGGTCGCGACTGAGGAACCTGACGTAGTCATTTGCGCCACCGAGAGCACGGACGCATACACCGGCATGGTGCCCGGCGCGATGGCCGCGATGCTCGATTTCCCACAGCTGACTTTCGTCCGCTCGATCCAGGTCGAGGGTTCAACTATTACGGTCCAGCGAGACTACGAGAACGGCTATCAGAGCGTGAAGGCCGAGCTTCCGGTATTGATCACAGTCACCGCGAGCATCGCGGAACCACGCTACCCGTCGTTCAAGGGAATGATGCAGGCAAAAAAGAAACCGATCGACACCCGTGATCTGGGGGCTATCGGGCTAGATGCCGGTCAGGCTGGCCAGGCAGGTGCTCGCGAACGTGTCCTTGAGATCCGCAAGGTTGAGATTGACAAGCAAACTCGCGTCATTGAAGACGATGGTGCCGGTAGTAGCGTCGACGAGATCGTGAACTACCTCAAGCAGGTTCAGGTAATCTAGGGGGCATTGATGGCTGACAAGCGAATCTGGGTCTGGACCGAGATAGCTGCGGATGGTGTCCATCCGCTATCACTGGAACTGCTGACTCCGGCGCGTGAACTGGGATCGGCTGAAGCTGTCGTGTTCAGCGCCGCGGGAAACGGGGTCAGTGAGACCCTGGGGGAGTACGGCGCCTCTGTCGTTCATCTCGCGACAGATGAAGTGTTTTCGAGCTTCGTCGCTGAACCACACGTGGCGACACTGGCCTGGTTGATTGAGTCAGAGCGACCCGATCTCATTCTCTTCCCGAGTACGTTCCCTGCCCGCGATGTGATGGCCCGGCTAGCTGGAACGTTGCCCCGCGGAGTGATTGCGAACGCAGCGAAGGTCGAGTTCGACGGGGACCAACTCGTTGCGACGGTTGGCTATGGACCCGATTCAGAAGCAAGCGTGACGCTCAACGGCGAAGCGCCGTATCTGGTCCAGATCAGACGGAAGGCATACGGGGCTTCGCTCGCAAAGGGAACGGCCGAAGTGAAGGAAATCGACGCCGTATCGTCTCCGAGTGGCAACCGGGTCCAGGTAGTTGAGACTGTGCAGGAAGAGTCCGCGGGAATGAATCTCGAGGATGCTTCGGTGATCGTGTCCGGCGGTCGTGGACTTGGCCAGCCAGACAACTTCAAGCTCGTCGAAGATCTGGCAAAAGAGATGAACGCTGCGGTTGGAGCGAGTCGCGCGATCGTCGATGCCGGGTGGGTCCCGTACAGCTACCAGGTTGGCCAGACTGGCAAGACCGTCAAGCCAAGTGTCTATGTCGCGGCAGGCATCTCCGGCGCGATCCAGCACATCGCCGGAATGGGTAACAGCCAGTATATTGTCGCGATCAACAACGACCCCGAAGCGCCGATCTTCGAGCTTGCGGATCTCGGCGTGGTGGGCGACGCGCTGACGATCCTTCCGAAGCTCACCGAGCGGATCAAGAACGAGAAGTAACTCCGTTTTGAGGGGTCCGTGCTCACTGGATTGACGAAAGGTCGCGTGTGACAACGCTTGTAACGTTGTGGAACCAGGCAACTGAGCGTCGATTTCGCAGTGCCTTGATCGGGCTCGGAGTCATTCTCTCAGGAGTGGTGTTGATCGCCATCGGGGCGGTCGTAGAGTGGGGATGGACCCGGCTCATCGGAGCCGGTGCGATCTCGCTCGCATCGGTATTTGTTGGTGCGCTCGTCGGCTGGTCCGATCCAGTAAGACCGCGGATCGCCGCTGTGTTCTCCAGCTGGAGTCGCATCCTGCTTGCATTGCTGGCTTTTGTCATGATGGCACCACTGTTTATCGGGCTCCTGGCGTTATTTGGTGGTCTATTCGTCGCCCTCGACGATACGAGCTGGCTGAGCCTGTTCGCCGGAACGGTGATCACATTGTTTCTGTTGATCATCACACTTTTGACGGTGGCGCTGGCACTTCCGCTGGCATTCCGCGGGCTCAGGAAATCGTCCGCCGAAGTTCCATCTGACTCAAATGGGCAGGACGAATCATGACACCAACGCGGGAAATCATGTGGAATGTCGATGTCTGGGGAGAGACAGGCGTCTACTTGTTTCTCGCTGTGCCGTTCCTCTTTCTCGCGTTTGGAATCGCACGCCGGGTCTGGATGTGGAACAAGGGCCGCCCGGAAAACCGGTTCGATGAAATGTGGTCCCGGCTCTGGAACGCCTTGCGGGATAGCGTAGCCCACGGACGTATCGTCCGGCAGAGCAGCCTCTTCGGCGGCATCATGCATTTCCTCATCTTCTGGGGCTTTATCCTGCTCTTTATCGGAACGATTATCGTCCTCGTTGAGCACGACATCACCGTGCCGTTATTGGGATACAGCTTCTACCAGGGCAATTTCTACCTTGTCTACAAGCTTGTCATGAACCTGGCGGGGCTTATGGTGATCGCCGGCGTGCTGATGGCGTTCTATCGCCGGTACGTGATTCAGCCCGCGCACGTCAAGACAGCGCCGGACGACGTCATTCTGCTGACATTGTTGCTCGTACTCGTCGTGCAGGGATACCTGGTACAGGCGCTACGACTCTCTGTGGAGATGGACGAATGGGCGGCCTGGTCATTCGTTTCGTATCCAATGGCGCTCGTGCTGCAGGACCTCCCCGAAGGGCTCAATCGCGGACTGCACACCGCGAACTGGTGGAGCCATATGCTCACCACCAACATATTTCTTGGCTACTTTGCCTATAGCAAGATGATCCATCCGTTCACGAGCTTTGCGAACGTGCTTTTTCGGCGCACCCAGCCTCTGGGCAAGCTGGAACGTATTCCCGAGATCGAAGAGGCCGAGACGCTGGGACTGGCGAAGATCGAGGACTTTTCCTGGGCGCAGTTAATGAACTCCGACGCCTGTATGCACTGCGGGCGATGTCTCGAGTTCTGTCCGACATTCATCACGAACAAGCCGCTTCGGCCGCGTGATCTTGTGCTGCAAGTCTCCGGGTACATGGCTGACAAGGGCGGGATCTTTTCCGGAGAACTTGGCCAGAATGAGAATGCTGCTCGTTTTCGACACGGCGCCGGGCCGGATCGTGATCTTATCGGCGGGGTCGTTTCCGAAGCGGAGATCTGGGACTGCACCACGTGCGGAGCCTGCATGGAGCACTGCCCCGTTTACATCGAGCATGTCCCGTTGATCGTCGGGATGCGCCAGAACCTGGTGCTGGAGCAGGGCGATTTTCCCGGTGAGATCACGAATGTGTTCAACAATCTGGAGCGAATGTCCAGTCCATATCAGTTTCCGCCGAGTCGGCGGGCGGACTGGACAAAACGGCTCGATCAATCAGTTTCTGAAATGTCGGAGATGGCGGCCCGGGAGCAAGACGTCGAAGTGTTGTTCTTCGTTGGATGTCTCGGATCGTTCGATTCCCGGAATCAGCGCACCACGCTTGCTCTCGCGCGAATCCTTCAATCTGCTGGCGTCAACTTCGCGATTCTCGGGAAAGAAGAGACGTGTACGGGTGATCCAGCCAAGCGTGTCGGCAATGAGTATCTGGCCCAGATAATGGCCGAGCAGACGGTCGAAACACTCAATCAGTACTCGTTCAAGAAGATCGTCACTGCCTGCCCGCATTGTTTCAATGCGATCGCAAACGAGTTTCCGGAGATTGGTGGAAATTATGACGTCGTTCACCACAGCCAGTTAATCAACGAGCTGATCGGTTCAGGCAAAATCAAGCTCGACCCCAATTCCGAGATCATGCAAGGGAAGGTGACCTACCACGACCCATGTTATCTCGGTCGATACAACAAGGAGTACGAAGCGCCGAGAAGCGTTGTCCAGTCGATACCTGGCAGCAGTATGGTGGAGATGCCGAGAAACCGGAACATGTCTCTCTGCTGCGGTGGCGGTGGCGGACGCATGTTCATGGAAGAGACCCGCGGTTCGAGAATCAATCAGACGCGTGTTCAGGAGGCAATCGACACCGGGGCAAGTACGCTGGCGGCTGCCTGTCCATTCTGTATGACGATGTTCGAAGACGGCATCAATGGGGTTGGTGCAGAGGGCGATTTCGAGGTGAAGGACATTGCCGAGCTGGTGCACGAATCGATGATAAAGCGTGAGCCGGCGGGTGCCAGCGATGGTGATTGATCGGCCTCGAGGATGAACGCGGAGGGCGGACGAATGTGGGACTGGGAAAATCCTCCGCTGCCGATCCAGCGGGTAGAGATTCCGAACACTGGTTTTATGCGGGATCAGCCGACCAACGCATATATTCTCGGTACCGATCGGGTTGTTATCATTGATCCAGGTAGCGAACCCGGTGTCGAACGTATTCCGAAAGCGCTTCTGGACCGGGGATCACCGGAGGTGCAGGCGATCTTTCTGACTCACGCCCATCCGGACCATGCAATCTCCGCACGTGCGCTGCGACAAGTGCTCGATGTTCCGGTGATGCTGCACCCGGGCAATGCTCCGATCATGAGCACGCATATTTCCAATGACGATGTGGACATCGACGTCGATCCGTCTTCGCCACTGGTGGTCGATGGAACACGTTACGATCTCATCCTGACGCCTGGCCACGCCCCGGGGCATATCGCGTTGTTCGAAGCGGCGACCGGGGTGATGATTGCGGGTGATCTCGTCTCTGGACATGGAACGATCGGCGTGTTTCCGCCCAACGGCAGCATGATCGAGTACATCGATTCCCTTCGCCGGGCAAAAGCGCTCAACCCCTCGGTCCTGCTTCCAGGGCATGGGCCAGTCATCGATGACGCGCCGGCGCTGTTCGACCATTATCTGGAACGGCGACTCGGTCGCGAACGTCAGATCCTGGAGCTAATCGCAAACGGCGGAGCGACGATCAACGATATTCTGCCGGTCCTCTATCCGGATCTGCTTCCAGAATATAGCTACCCGGCAGAATCGACGATTCTGGCCCATTTGCAGAAGCTGGAATACGAAGGGAAAGCCATACCGGAAGAGGGTGACCCCCGTAAGGTTTGTTGGCGCGAAACCTGACTCGCTTCTTCCTGAGTCTTCCGATCATTCCAGTGGATCGAGCGGAAATATCGGGCGACGCACTCTCTCGTAGGCGAAGAAGGCGGGATCAGGCGTCGTGATTCCCGGTGTGATCACCTCGAAAATCTCGGTCGCCAGCGGCGAAAACGCTGGACGATAATCGACGACCGATTTCATGGAGACTATCGTTCGCTCACAAATGTCGATGCCCACATGCTCGAACAAGCTGGTGTCGGTGATCTGAACTGGTCTTTCGGTCAGAATAAGTTCAACGTGGCCCTCATGGCGGGCTTCGACGTCGAGTACAACGACTCGCCCTGCATCAATTGAAATTCCTGCTCCGACCGGACCGTTGAGTGTGAACTGGCCGTCGTGGACCGACACGACCCTGGCTGTGATGTCGATGGGGTAGCCATGGCGGGTATCGCGTCGCCCGCCGACCGGAATCTCCACTTTCGAATCTGCTCCCGCCCGAATACATGCTTCAACCGCTTGCTCGTCGGCAATCGTCCCGATTGTTGCGTTGCGGACGCCGAGATCGAGTAGCGCCCAGAGAACGGTCGTTCCATCGCCAGGCGCCCCGTCGTCCGGATTGTCTCCGAGGTCAGTAATCAGAACCGGGCCGTTTTTCGACGCCATGGCACTATGCACCGCTTCCTCAATGTTGCTGCCCGTTACGTAGAATGCGTCTCGCCGTTCCCAGATCATGGCGCTAAGTTCACTCGCTACAGCTCGTGCGCGATTTGAGCCTGCAGGAGCGGTGACAACGACCGAAGCACCCGCATGAGTGGCGTCGGCCCAGGGGTACCCGCAGAGGACGGCGATAGAGAGGAAATCTTCGGCTTGCTCCATCTCGGCGGCGCGCGCCAGGATTTCAATCATCGGTTCGCGATCAGATGCCTGACTGGCAACCGGGATCAGCAACGGCAATTGTTCGAAAGCCAATTCTGCCTGATCCGCACACTGGTAAACCCTCACTAGCAGATTCACCGCTCGTGCTCCCAGCAATCGGGCGTTGTCGTTCGGAATCGATTCAGGTGCGACAATCCCGGATGCGAGCGCTATCAGGTCGCCTGTGATGTTCGCCTGACTGGAGAGCGCCACTACGATTCGAAGGCCCGGGTTCGAGCGTGCAAGTTGCTCGACCAGTATTTCATCGGCTGACTGTGCCTGTTCAGTAAGCCATGCGCCCGACATCTCCAGGATCAGACCGTCCAGCTCCAGACTCGTCATCCTCTCCTGCAGACACCGTGCAATCTCCGCGACGCATTCATTGCTGACAGGCCCTCCCGATGGGGCACTGGTTGAAAGCAGGTGACTGACGGCGAAACCCTGGCTCTCCGCCCTCGCCGCGACTCCGGACTCAACGGTTTCTATTTCTGTACTTGTCGTGTGAGTTTCGTCATCAACGCGCCATTCGTATGCTCGGAACGTTTCGATATTTGTCGGCATGATTGAAAAGCTGTTTGACTTCTGGAAGATTCGGGCGAATCCGAACTGCACTCACTACCTCACCTCCTGTGGATGGCGCTCTGCCGCCGAACGCTACTCGGCAGCTGATTGTTCACAAATGCTTTTGGTCACAGTGTACGGTCTCTGTTAAGATGATTCTCGGCGTGCCAGCTTCGATCCTCGCTATTTCGTCACCGGATGGAGCCCAGTAATGTCCGATGTCAGACAGTTGACTCAGGAAGGCGACCACGTAACCGATGAACACTCCGGACGCGTCGTTTGTGATAAGTGTTCGGCCGACCTCACCAGCGACGACCAGTTTCATAGATTTCGCGTCTGCTCGCTTTGCGACCACCATCATACAATCCCGGCGATGGATTTCATCAGCGTGCTGGCTGACCCGGATACATTTGACGAGTTCAATCGGAAGCTCGTTTCGGTTGATCCGCTCCTGTTTTCAGACCGTCTGCCGTATAGAAAGCGCGTAGCTGAGGCGCGCGAACTCACCGGGCTGACTGAAGCAGTAGTGACCGGTACCGCCGAGATCCGGGGGCATGACGTGATCCTTGTCGTCATGGATTTTCGTTTTCTCGGCGGAAGCATGGGTTCGGTGGTGGGAGAGAAAGTTTCTCTTGCGTTCGAGCGTGCCCGGGACAAGAAGATGCCGATCATCACCATCGCGGCATCTGGCGGCGCGCGAATGCAGGAGGGAATGCTGAGCCTCGTCCAGATGGCAAAAACTGCTGCCGCGGCCAAGCGTGCCCACGATTCGCACGTTCCCTACATCTCGGTGCTAACGCATCCGACGACAGGCGGTATGTACGCCAGCTTTGCCAACCAGGGGGATATCATCCTTGCAGAGCCAGAGGCGCTAATCGGGTTCGCGGGCCCAAGAGTCGTCAAACAGGTATCTGGCCGGGATACGATCGATTCACATACGGCCGAATTCCTGAAGGATCACGGTTTTGTGGACGGAATCGTCTCCCGTCCCCGACTGCGAGATACCCTGTCAACTATCTTGCGCGTTGTCAGTGCTCGTGCCGATCTCGCAAAGCCAGTTCGCTCCGACGACGGCGTAAACCCCGTTGCGTTGAGCTCCGCTTGGGAAGCTGTGCAGATCGCCCGGCACCCCAATCGTCCGACCACTCTGGACTATTTGCGCCGAATAAGCTCGCAGTTCATCGAACTTCACGGTGATCGTCTCTATGGGGATGATCCCGCGGTAGTCGGAGGCCTGGGCGAGATTGCTGGTCGGGGTGTAATGTTTATCGGCCACCAACGGAGCGATGAAGATGGGCGACGAGGCGGACAGGCACTGCCGGAAGGGTATCGCAAGGCGATCAGGCTGATGGAACTTGCCGATCGGCTTCAATTACCAGTAATCACCTTCGTGGATACACCCGGCGCCTATCTCGGAGATGGCGCAGAAGAACGTGGAATCGCAATCGCGCTATCCGAGTCCCTGGCGACTATGAGCGTTATCAAGGTCCCAACCATCGCGATCATTATCGGCGAAGGCGGCTCTGGAGGGGCGCTGGCGATGGGCGTTGCCG
>JBBDTL010000065.1:0-1483 GCA_040904465.1 Thermomicrobiaceae bacterium
AACGCGACGGCGCAATGCCGTCGCGTTCACCATCTTGTTCGAATCTCAGAATTGCTCGTCGATCACAACATCGAGCTGAACTGCGTCTAGCTCTCGTTTTCGGTCGACTCAGCGTCGGCTGCGGGATCGGTCTCCAGCAACTGCTCTTCGCTGCGACGCTGCCGCTGACGCTGGTCCAGCTTCTGCTGGCGGCGTTCGGCCTTCTTGCGTCGCGGAGCTTCGTTGGCATTCTGCATACGCTGCATGAAGCGCTCTACCTGACCGGCAGAGTCAACGATTCGCTGCTCTCCCGTATAGAAAGGATGGCACTTCGGGCAAAGCTCAACGCGGATCTCCGACTTGGTGGACCGGGTCTCCCAGCTATTGCCGCAGGCACAGGATACCGTGGATGCCTGGTAGTTTGGATGAATTCCAGCTCTCATGTTTCTCCCCTGATCGGGAACGCTACGCCTAGGCTACTGCCGCCGGGTATACGCTCACCTGCTTCTTGTCTCGGCGTACCGGCTCAAACTTCACTTCGCCCTCAATAAGCGAGAACAGGGTGAAATCCTTGCCGATACCGACGTTGTTTCCCGCTCGAAACTTCGTTCCACACTGGCGAACCAGAATCGAACCGGCGGTGACAACCTGTCCGTCGTATCGCTTGACTCCGCGGCGCTTTGAGCGGCTATCGCGACCGTTTCGCGAGCTGCCGACGCCTTTCTTGTGAGCCATGTGGTTCCTCCTCTGATACTCGAATAGTCAATCAGTTCAGCAGTCTGTCGAACGCGGAGCTGTCTCGTGCCGCGTCGATCAGGCGCCGACAATATCCTTGATCGTCAGGGTAGTCAGCTTCTGCCGGTGACCCTGCGATTTGCGATAGCGCTTCTTCGGCCGCATCTTGAAGATCCGAATCTTCTCGCCCTTGCCCTGTTCATCAACACTGGCAACGACGCTTGCGCCATCTACTGTCGGGCGTCCAACTGATACGCCGCTATCACTTGACAGCATCAATACGCGATCGAGGGTGACATCGTCGCCTGGCTCGGCGTCAAGTCGCTCGACCCTGATCGAATCACCTACTTTGACGCGGTACTGTTTACCGCCAGTTTCAACAACAGCGTACACCTGAACTTCTCCCCGCGTCATTCGCTTCAAAAGACAACACAAATGCATGGGTCGCCGGACCCACGACCGTCAAGTTTACCAGAGCCAGCGGCATTCGGTCAATCGTCAGGTGGCGGTATCTCAGGCGAAATAGACGCCGATCCGGTTGCCATCGATCTCCTCGATCGCAATCTCCATATCATACACATCATAGAGTTTTACCCGTCGCAATGATCTCCTCCGGATTCCCCTGCCGGGCGATACGGCCATCCGCCAGCGCGACGTTCCAGTCCGAGTGGCACGAAGCAAAATTGATGTCCTGGATCACCAGGTACGCGAGATTAGCCACGAAAGGGCCCGATCTCTCGATTGAAAAACTCGGAATTCACCTCATGTT
>JBBDTL010000066.1:0-1475 GCA_040904465.1 Thermomicrobiaceae bacterium
GATTGCCTGGAACGATTTCGTCGCCGGATGTACTCTGGCGCCTCTCCGGCCGCCGACAGCAGACTGCACGATCTCAGCAAGTTCGCTGTTTGTCTCAATCGGCTTCGTTTCACGCCGGTCTGCGATCACCCGGGCTATCCGGCGAGATCGCCGTTCGTCCCCGAACTCGAACAAGACATCTGCGATCTGCTCCGGAGGCCACTCGTTGACGATCTCCCATGCTGTCGTGCCCTCAGCCGATGGATCGAGCCGCATATCCAGCCGCGTCTCCGAGTGCAGGGAAAATCCCCGTTCGCGTTCATCAAACTGGAACGATGAGAGACCCAGATCGAACAGAATACCGTCGACCTGATCGAACCCGTGTTCCCGGGCAATATCTTCCAGGAGAGCGAAATTCGCGTGAACGATCGAGAAGCGTTCCGGGTAGGCATTTCGCAGCGCTGACGCCCGGTCGACTGCGGCGGGATCGGCGTCGAAGGCCAGGAGTTGTCCATCAGGAGATGACTGCTCCAGAATCGCACGGGCATGCCCGCCGCCGCCAAAGGTAGCATCGATGTATCTGCCTCCCGGCACAATCGCGAGGTTGGTGAGGGTCTCATCGAGCATTACCGGCGTGTGACCGGAATCTGGCGCTGCCGCATCGAATGGTGTTCGCGTCACTGGTGCTACCACCTAAATGAACTCCGCGAGTCGTTGAGCAATGCTTGACGCTTCTTCGTCCATTACCTGGGACTGTGTACCCCAGCGGTCAGGACTCCAGATCTCGATGTATGAGTGGACGCCGACGACCGTTGCATCCTTGTCGATCTCGGCATATTGCCGCAGATCAGCCGGAAGCAGGATCCGTCCCTGCCGGTCAACGTCGAGATAAGCGGCCTCGGCGAAAACCATGCGCCGAAAGGTCCTGGCGTCAGGATCGCTGATTGAGAGGGAGGACACTTTCTCGGCAAGCGGAACCCAGGTATCCATCGGGTACAGAGACAGACACCGGTCGATTCCTCGAGTGATCACTACCTCGGTTCCCAGCGCTTCCCGGAACCTGGCCGGAATGGCCAACCTTCCTTTGGTATCCACGTTGTGGGAGTACCGTCCAAGAAACACTTGAGACTACCCTGTTCCCTCTTGAGAAGACGCCAGTCCGCCCGGAACGGGCCAGATCGCCTGAATTCCGGCTGGCAATTCTGATCGCATGCGGCGGGGAGGTTGTCCACAATCACCCCCACTTATCCCCACCCATCCCCACTGTTATCCACATTATACATACGTACACCCCTCAGACAATGGAGTTATGTCATCTTGAAAGAGTGTTCGTTCAGAACGTACGTTCATATCTTTGTCCGTTTCTCCGTCTTCATGGGAAAACGCCGGAGGAAAATTCATCCGGCGTTTCTGCAAATCGATGTGGGGAAGTATGGGGGATCGCTCGCTAATCGTCGGCCAGTGACTCGCCGCTCTCTATAATCGCTATCAATGCT